>CAZHAI010000001.1:0-30507 GCA_964530645.1 uncultured Rikenella sp.
CTTTTTTTTCGAACCGCAAAGGTAATAAAAAGGCGGATAAAATGAAATATCCTTTCTTCTATTTGCAGCAGGCCGGTTCTGACAGGCTGTCGCATAAAGACGAAGGCATAATTTTTATTTGTGACGGGCTCTGGGATGGTACATCAACACTGTGTCCCTGAGGTAACTCCGGTCAATATGTGTATATATCTCCGTGGTTGTTATGGATTCATGGCCCAGCATCTCCTGAACGGCACGCAGATCAGCTCCTCCCTCCACGAGGTGGGTGGCAAAGGAGTGCCGAAGAGTGTGCGGGCTGATGGTTCTGGTTACACCGGCAGCCGCTGCAGCATCCTTAACAATCTTAAACACCATGACCCGCGTCAGTTTCCTTCCGCGCCGGTTGAGAAAGAGAATGTTCGGGTCAGTTATCAGGGGCATAACAGACCGGAACGCCATGTAATTGTCTATCTCTTTGAGAGTGACTGAACCGATTGGCACCAGCCGCTGTTTGTTTCCCTTGCCTGTGACGCTGACAAAACCCTCATTCCTGTGGATATCAGTCAGGCGCATGTTTACAAGCTCTGAAACTCTTAGCCCGCAGCCGTACATTGTCTCGATGATTGCCCTGTTGCGGTGACCAAGGTCTGTGCTGAGATCAAATGATGCCACCATCCTGTCGATCTCATCCACCGAGAGCACCTCAGGCAGATGCAATCCGCTCCTTGGTGCTTCAAGGAGGGCAGAAGGATCATCTTTGATTATGTTCTCTGCCAGCATATACTGGCAGAACGACCTGATGCCGGATATGAGCCGCGCCTGGGTGGTTGCTGCATTATCCATCCCGGCAATTAATGCAACGAAGTCACTCAGGTCAGTGTAACTGAGTGCCGATGGGGCTTTCCCATCCCTGTGCTCTGCAATATATTCACTAAGCCTCCGGACATCGTTCATGTATGCTGCCACGCTGTTCGCCGAGAGGGAACGCTCAATCCTGAGATACCTCCCGAACCCCTTGGTCGCATCACTCCATGATATTGTCATATGCTGCATTTACAAGGTCCTAAAGTTATATCTTATAAAGGTCTGAAATCCGGTCATTTCGTTATTTTTGTAACCGCGGTAATCACCGCTACACTGAACCCGGACTATGAAAGTAGAAATAATCAACGGACCCAACCTCAATCTCCTCGGCAGGAGAGAACCGGCCATATACGGAACAGAAGGAATCAGCGCGGTCATCTCGGCGCTCCGGTCACGGTTTCCGAAGGTTGAATTCACCCATTCACAGTCGAATATTGAGGGTGAACTTGTGAACATGATACAGTCTGCCGGCAGCCGTGCAGACGGGATTATAATCAATCCCGGCGGTTACACTCATACATCGGTCGCCATAGCAGACGCCATAGCTGCCATCGGCATTCCGGTGATTGAGGTGCATATCTCGAACCTTCTTTCCAGGGAGGAGTTTCGTCATACAAGCCTGACCGGCCGTTACTGCCGCGGAACCATCATGGGACTGGGGGTTGACGGATACAGGCTGGCAGTTGAAGCCCTGATTGAATTATCGAAATAACCCGGATCACAATGGCAAAAGGCCTCCTTAAAAAGAGAACAAAGATTGTCGCAACAATCTCCGACAGAAACTGCGAGCCCCAATTCCTGCGCAGGCTGCACGAGGCAGGAATGGATGTAGTAAGGATAAATTCCGCACATCTCGATCCTGAGGGCGTCAGGAAGATCGTTTCCAATGCCAGGAGCATATCGGACAAGATAGCCATCCTGCTTGACACAAAGGGTCCGGAGATCAGGACCACCACCTGTGATGAGCCGGTCAGGTTCCTAAAGGGCGAAACCGTCCGGGTAGCAGGAAATACGAAGGAGAAGACCACACACGAGGTTATCAATGTCAACTACTGTGACATCGCAAAGTATGTCCCCGAAGGAGCGTTTATCCTCATAGATGACGGGGAGCTCGAGATTAAGATAACAGGAAGGGAGGGCAGGACCCTCCTGGGCAGGATCGAGAACGACGGCACCCTTGGCTCGCGCAAGACTGTCAACATCCCGCAGGTCAGGATCAACCTGCCCTCTGTCAGCGAGCGTGACCTCGCCTTTATAGACCTGGCGGTGGAGCTTGATCTCGAATTCATCGCGCACTCTTTTGTAAGGTCGAAGGAGGATGTTCTGGCAGTACAGAGACTGCTTGACAATCTGTCGAGCCCGATCAAGATAATTGCCAAGATCGAGAACCAGCAGGGGGTTGACAACCTGGAGGAGATAATGGACCATTCATACGGCATTATGGTTGCGCGTGGCGACCTGGCCATTGAAGTGCCTTTTGAACGTATCCCCGGGATCCAGCGAAACATTATCTCCAGGTGCATTGAGAAGCGCAAACCGGTCATTGTGGCTACCCAGATGCTTCACTCGATGATACATAGCCCCAGGCCCACAAGGGCCGAGGTAAGTGACGTTGCCAATGCCATATACAGCCAGACCGACGCCCTTATGCTGAGCGGTGAGACAGCCGCAGGCAAATACCCGGTGGAGGCCGTCAGGACGATGACACGCATTGCCTCCGAGGTGGAGCAGGAAAAGGACGAGTATATCGAGATGCCCGCCGGTTCCCTGAGCGGCCCCGTCTCTGCATACCTGGCAAAAGTGGCTGTAAAAACATCAATAAGGATCAAGGCAAAGACAATCCTCTCGGATACAGTTAACGGCACAGCCATCAGGAACATGGCAGCATTCCGTGGGATAAATCCCGTAATCGCACATTGCTACTCTAACCGCACAATGAGGGAACTGGCACTGTCATACGGAGTCATACCTGTCTTCGTTGAAAAGAAAATGTCGGTAGACGAATTCATCCATACTGCAATAAAAGAGCTGCTGAGGAAACACAGCCTGAAAAACAGTGATATCGTGGTGGTACTGGCAGGTAACTTCTCAAGGGGTACCGGGTTCTCATTCATTGAGGTGGGGACAATTGATTACCTGAAGGAAAGGTCCGGTGTTACCGAAAAGGATCTGATGGCGTGATTTTTGATGCAATCATTGGAGATCCGGCATGAAAACGATATTATTTGCAATATTGCTGCTTCTCCACCCCGTACACGTCTCACTTACCGGTATGGAATATGATGATGTGAACAGGATATGGTCAGTCTTTGTTAAGGTCTGGACTGATGATCTTGAGGCTGACATGGACCTTGGCAGGAGCGGTGGTGGCCCGATTTCAGGAAACCGGGAAGAGCGATTTTTTCTATATCTTTCCGACCGGATAATCATTATGGAGGATGGGATCCCCTTGCAGATGGAACTGGTTTCTGCCACGGCAGACGGATTGGAACACCGGTTTACTCTCAGGGCACAAGGAAAGGGTGATGCAGACAGCGTGACAGTTGTAAACCGGATCATGACCCGCCTTTATGAAGACCAGGCAAACATGCTCCTCATCAGCCTGGGCGTAACTGAAGAGGGATACCGTTTCACCGCGACTGATACGATGAAGAGCTATAAAGTGAAATAAAAGGGAGTGAGATGAGAAGAAGATTTTATTGCGCATTGGCCCTGATACTTGCTGTGACATCTGTCGCAACGGCGACTCACAACAGGGCCGGTGAGATCACCTACAGGCAGATTTCCGACCTTACCTTTGAAGTGACAGTGACAACTTTTACATATACCCTCAGCAAGGCTGACAGGCCGTCACTTGACGTGGAATGGGGTGACAACTCAATCACCAGTGTCGGAAGGGACTCTGAGACTTTCCTGCCCAACAACTATAAGAAAAACGTTTACACTGAGCAGCATACTTATCCCGGACCCGGTGTCTACAGGATAGTCGTACAGGATCCGAACAGGAACCTGGGCGTTGAAAACATCCCCAACTCGGTTAATGTTGTCTTTTCTATCTCTACCGTTCTCATCGTCAACTCCGCGGTAGGACGCAACAGCACCCCCGTGCTGCTCAATCCTCCCTATGACAAGGCAGCGCTTGGTCAGATTTTCATCCATAACCCCGCGGCCTTCGATCCTGACGGTGACAGTCTTTCATATAAACTCACAGTCTGCACAAGGGAGGATGGCAAACCGATCCTGAACTATACATTACCTGCTGCTTCCAGAACTTTCTATGTTGATTCCATCTCCGGTGACCTGGTCTGGGATGCCCCGACTGCTATCGGCATTTACAATGTTGCAATGGAAATTCAGGAATGGCGAGCCGGCATTAAGATAGGCATCGTTGTCCGGGATATGCAGATTGAGGTATACGAGACTGACAACAAACCTCCCGTCACCTCTGCACTTCCGGATCTGTGTGTGGAGGCAGGCGAGACCGTCTCACTTGAGATCACCGCCACAGACGCTGATCTCGATTCAATAACCCTTCTGGCTACCTCGGGTATTTTCTCTGCAACAGATTGTCCCGCCACTTTCACTACAATTTCCTCTTCAGCCGGGCTTACACGGGCAAGACTCATGTGGGTACCCTGCCACAGTGCCGTCCGTCATCAGCCGTATGATATCATTATCAAGGCGGAGGACTCAAATGATGATCTCCAGCTTGTAGACATTGACAACATGAGCATCAAGGTTCTCGGACCTTCACCAGTGTTGCTCTCAGCTGTTCCTGTTGGCAAGTTCGCCCAGCTCACCTGGGCCGGCTACAATACAAGCTTTATTTCGGGATTCAGCATCTACCGGCGCGAGGGAGCATCTTCACTGACGGCTGACACCTGCTATGACGGCATACCGCCCTCTGCCGGATTCATCAAGGTCGGATATGTTGCCGGTCACACCGCCATCTCTTTCACTGACACCGACAACGGCAACGGCCTCGACGCAGGTACCGAATATGCCTACAGGATAGTGGCTGTCTATCCCAACGGAACAGAGAGCAAGCCTTCCAACGAGATCGTTACATCGCTCATAACAGGCATTCCCCTTATAACAAACGTTTCAATCAGAAATACGCACCCGGTCAACGGGTCGCTGACTCTTGCCTGGCAGAAACCCCGGGACCTTGATACTATTCCTGCCAACGGGCCTTATGAATATCTTATCTACCGGGCAGAGGGAGTCGCAGGCACCTCCTGGACCCTGATCCACACACTCCCGACAGCCGATCTTAATGATACCGTGTATGTCGATACACTGATCAACACACTCGAAAAGGCCTGGGTGTACAAGGTTGAGCTTTACAATAACGCTCCTGGCGACAGGTTCCTGATTGGTGATCCCGGCATCGCTTCTTCGCTGTTTATCACGGCCCTGCCGGGAGACAGGAAGGTGAGGTTTGTAATTAACCGCAATGTTCCATGGATCAATACCTCCTATGATTTTTACAGGTTCAACGGGGTGACATGGGTGCTTGTCGGGACAACCAACCAGCTCAACTTCACAGACGGGAATCTTGTCAACGGCACAGAATACTGTTACTATGCCGTATCCACCGGAGGATACCAGGGAGCAGGTACGCCAAAGAACCTTATCAATCTTTCGCAGCGCACCTGTGCCGTGCCAGTGGACAATGAGCCCCCGTGCACGCCTGAACTGACAGTCTCATCTCAGTGCGACAGTCTTTACAATACAGTCCGCTGGACTATTGAAGATCCTCTCTGTTCGGAGGATATCGCCGGATACAAATTATTCTACAAGCAGACGACAGGGAATGATTTGTCGCTACTGATCACATTTGATGACAGGGAAGTGCTTAAATACATTCACCCGCTTCCCGAATACGTTGCGGGATGCTATGCAATATCATCCTTTGACGTGAACGGGAATGAAAGTCCCCTTTCAACCATTGTTTGTGTGGATTCATGCAACTTCTACGAGATACCCAATGTATTCACTCCCAACGGGGATGATGTGAACGACTGGCTGCTGGCCAAGACCTCGGCGCTGGTGGAGCGGGTGGAGTTCAGGCTTTTCAACAGGGCCGGAGTTCTTGTGTTCAGCACTACCGAACCAAGGCTTAACTGGGACGGCACCTACAAGGGCAACGTAGTCCCAACCGGCGTATATTACTATGACTGTGAGGTATTTGAACGAAGGGTCAGCGGTCTGGAACAGTTTCATCTGAGCGGTTTCATCCATGTCATCACTGAAAAGGGAGCTGGTCCCGCAATTATCGAAGGAAAAAAATGACAGCAATGAAAAAAATATTCTTCAGCCTTGCCGTTTTGCTTGTCTCCCATATCATGTCAGGCCAGCAGTACTTTGATACGGTGCTCAGGGCGGTGAGCCTCGCCGGCAGGGGTGATGCAGAGCAGGCATCCCGACTTCTGGCTGAGACGGGCGGAACATCTGATGATGCAGGATTGCTTAACGTAAGGGGGGATATATATCTGAAAGCCGGCATGCTCAGGGAAGCAAAAGCTGATTTTATGAGGGCGGAAAGCCTGCACCATGGCTCCGGACTCTACGGCCTTGCCCGATGCGCTGCCGCAGCGGGTGACGCAAAAGCCACTGTATCAATTCTGGAATCACACCTTAAATCACCCCAACGAAGAAGCGAACCGGAGATAATACTTGATGCTGCCTTCAGTAAGATAACATCATCTCCCGAGTGGAGAGCTCTCTGGAAGAAGGACTGGTACCGGGTATATGAAAGGAAAAGCTGGGAGATAGATCATTACCTGAGGTCAGGCCTCACTGACCGGGCAGCTGAAGTATATGCCGAACTCTCTGCACTCTATCCCGAAATGCCCGTGACGGAGTACTGCAATGCGCGCATCCTGACAAGCCGCGGTAGATATCGCGAGGCCGCAGTCATTCTTGCAGGCCTGACATCATCACCGGATGCACCTTCCGAATGGTTGATGGCGCTTGCTGCCGCCAGGGAGGGAGAGAACAGTCACTATGAGGCTGCAACGGTATACGACAGACTGATCAAAGCACAGTACCCTGATCCCGGTCTGCTTCTGAAGAAATCACGCATGCTTCTCAGGGCAGGTGACAGGGAAGCTGCAAAAAAGGAGATGCAGAGATATATCTCGATTGATCCTGAAAATACAGAAGCCCTGGGGCTTATTGGCAAGACCTATGCGGAGGAGGGAGCGATCTATGAAGCCCTTCCTTACCTGAATGAGAATGTTGAAAAACACCCCGGCGAGGCCTCTGCTTTCAGCCTCCGTGGTGATGCATGGCTGGCAGCACGTACATGGGACATGGCAGCAGAGGATTATACAATGAGCCTCGACCTTGACCCTGAAAACGGGCAGGTGAACCTTAATCTTGGGATTGCCCTCATAAACAGCGGCAGCAGCGGGGATGCATGCCATTACCTGCGCAAGGCCAGAAGCCTGGGTATTAAAGAGGCCACTGATTTGCTGGCAAAACACTGTCTCAGGTAAACATCACCCGGAGAGGTCAGAAATTACCTTACATTCTTGAATATTCTGTCGTACAGGTCTTTGGGCTTGAAGGGCTTAAGCACATAATCATTAATAGCCAGGTTCTCGATCTTGTCATGCGCCTCTGACATTACAGCGGCGGTGAGTGCCACTATTGGTATCTGGCTGATTTTTCTGTCAGACGAACCCCTGATTATCCGTGTGGCCTCAATTCCATCCATTACGGGCATGTGAAGGTCCATGAGGATAAGGTCAAACTGCTGCTTCCTGATCTCCTCCAGTGCCAGTGCACCGTTCTCAACGTGGGTGACAATAACACCCCAGCTCTCCAGGAATTTATTAGCTACGAAGAAGTTTATCCTGTTGTCCTCCGCAACAAGTATTTTCTTGCCTGTAAGACCCTTCATGCTGTCAGTTGCAGCACCCTGTTCCGCTGCTTTTGTTTCGATGGCCGGAACACTGTATTCAATTGAGAATGTAAAGACAGCTCCCTTGTCAGGCTCACTGGCCACCCCGATGATTCCACCCTGGAGATTGACAAGTTTCTTGCAGATGGCCAGACCCAGTCCTGTTCCTCCATACTTTCTGGTGGTATCAGCCGATGCCTGGGCGTAGCTCTCAAATATCTCCTGATGCTTATCCAAAGGAATCCCGATACCTGTATCAGCAACCGAAAACTCTATCGTTGCTTTCCCTTCCACACGGCTGCCGACCGATGCTTTAAGCGTTACCCCGCCCTTTGATGTGAACTTCATGGCATTGGAGAGCAGGTTTGAAAGAATCTGATTAAGCCTGATCGGGTCACCGATAAGTGTCACAGGAAAATCCGGACTCTTTTCCAGGGCGAAATAGATGCCTTTCTCCAGTGCCCGGTGGCTGTATGACCTCCTGATGTCTTCAAGCATACTGACCAGGTCAAACTCCGTCTTCTCAAACACAATCTTTCCGGCCTCCATCTTATTGTAGTCAAGGATATCATTGACAAGGCTGAGGAGGTGGTTGGCGGAGAACCGGAGTGTATTTATATAGTCCATCTGATCCTCCCGCGGGTTGCTCTGATGGAGCAGGTTGGTTATACCTATCACCTCATTCAGCGGTGTACGTATCTCATGACTCATCGTTGACATGAACTGCTGCTTGGAGAAAGCAGCCTCCTCGGCTCTCTTGCGTGCCGTGATCAGGTTGTCAAGCATTCTTCGACGCTGCAGCGTGAGAACTATCTGGTTTGCAATGAACTCGAAAACCTGCAGGTCTTCGTTTGTGAATGCATCGATCTTCTTGTAGTCCTGAAGGCAGATTGCCCCGATGACCTCGTCGTCCATCCTGAGCGGCACACCCATCCATATCTTGCAGGGCGAACCTACAAGGCTTATGGCACCGGTTTTTTCGATCTTGAGGATATCATGCTCATCGAGCAGCACGGCCTTGTTATTCCTGATAACCCACCCGGTCAGGGTGTTTCTGGCTGCCGTTTCCTGGAAATGGTCCCGCTCGTCCGCGAAGAAGGGAAATGTAAGTGTATCCTTCTCGCTGTTATACAGGGCAATGAAGAAGTTGTTGACATTCCAGAGCTTGCCTATCTCCTTTACAATTGTCGGATAAATGTCGAAGATATCACTGTCCTGCAATGCCACGGTGGAGATATTATACTGTATCTCCTGCATGAGCCTGCTCTTTATCTCCCTCGATATGTCACGGTAGATCCCCAGGAAGGCGATTGTCCTGTCGTTTGAGATGACAGATGAAGCAATGAGGGAAACATTTATCCTGTTACCCTGTTTGTCCTTCCTCAGGGTCTCCAGGTAACCGGTACCTGTGGAGAGAGCCATCTCATCGATTTTCACCGCCTCGTCACGAAGTTCATCCGGCACAACAAGGTCGTCAATCATCCTGTTCATTGCCTCATCGGTTTCGAAACCGAAGAGTTTAGTGAAGCCATGGTTGATGCGCATGATCCGCCCGTCGAAGTCGGTCAGGACGATAGCCTCGGGGGCGGCATCAATGAGGTGTTCGAGCAGTGCCTTTTCGTTTGAAAGCTTTTGTTCGTACTCCTTGTGCTTGCTGACGTCAGTGAGCACGCACCTGTACCCCGTCACCCGGTTTCTTATAATGATGGGCCCTGCATGAAAAAGCACTGAAACATTTCGCTTCAGATTATTTACAAGGATATATTCGTCAAATGTTATCTGACCAGGTTTGGTCAGGCCCGACAGTTCCCTCATCAGCCTGTCCAGGTCATCTGCCAGGAATAGCTCAGAGAGTGTTACCCCCTTTGCAAGGTCATTGTTGTCGAACCCCAGGGTCATCATCCCCTGGGTGTTCATGAATGTGACATGGCCCTGGGTGTCTATCTCCATTATCATCTCAGGCAGGAGTTCGGCGAAGGTCTCGAAGACGATACCCTGTTTGAGGATCTCGCTCTCTCTTTCCTTCTGGGCCTTTCCTGCCTCCCATGTGACAAGGATGTCTCCTGAGGAGAGAAGCAGGCCTATGTAATATCCCGCCTCGTCACTGCCGTCAGGTGATACAGGTATCTTGTGGGGTCTGCGGCTTGTCTCCAGGCTGTCAAGCAGGCTGAGAAAGGCCTCGCTTTTTGCAAGGGGAGTCTCAATGACTTCCTTGCCCAGCATATCCTTGCGGTCAAGCTGTTCAACATCCTCAGCCCTGTAGTTGAATTCGATTATGAAATGCTTGTTCTCTGCTTCGCGCCTCAGGATGATGGAGTAACTGCTCATTGAATCGAAGATCTCCTTCAGAATCTTCTCCGACTCCGCCCTGGCGAAACCGCCGTTGAGCGCGCTAATATCATTGTAGTATGTAATGAGGTATATTTCTTCGCCAAGGAAAAAAGTACGCGCGCTGAAGAGGAAGGTGCGCTCCTCACCGGAACGCATCCGCAGTTTTATCTCCAGGTCACTCACTCTCTTGAGTCTCGAGAGAAGTCTCATGTACTTGCGGCTCTGAATCAGGTCAACATAAAGCTGGATATCCTCGGAGGTCTTGCCAATGATCTCTTCTTTGCTGAAACCGGTAATATCCAGAAAAGCCTGGTTGACCTCAATGTATTTCTGAGTTTCGAGGTTGCTCAGGGTGATCAGCTGGTTGGTGGAGTTAAAGGCCAGCTCGGGGATGTCTGCAAGATGTTTAAGAGAAGCCAGGTAAGCCGGGGATGTTTCCGATTCAGTGACTTTCTCTTTTCTCTTTTCCATCTGGGTGCCTGTTGGGTACATAAATACGGGGGATAGCGGTCTGGCTGAACAAATGTAGTTATATCTGCATGAGTTATAACGGAGTTCCCCGTCAACTTATTTTTCCCTCATGGGCCTGAAACCAGTCACACCATTTCTTCAGACCGCATTCGGCGCAGGAGGGTTTGCGTGCCGTGCAGACATACCTCCCGTGGAGGAGAAGCCAGTGATGTGCCATTGGCCTTATATCTTCCGGTATCTCACGCGTCAGCCTGAGTTCAACATCCAGGGGAGTCTTGGCTCCCGGCGTTAGCCCGAGCCGCCGGGCCACACGAAAAACATGGGTGTCAACAGCTATTACCGGGCTGTTCCATACGACGGAGGCAATAACGTTTGCCGTCTTACGCCCGACACCCGGAAGCTGTGTCAGCTCATCCCTGTCCAGCGGGATCTGTCCGTTATAGCGACTGACAATCATCTCAGCCATCCCCTTCAGGTGTTTCGCCTTGTTGTTCGGGTAGGAACAGCTCTTAATAATTCCGAATATCTCCTCCCGGGTGGCTCCTGCCATTGATGCGGCATCAGGAAAACGGGCAAAGAGGGCAGGCGTGATCATGTTGACACGCCTGTCAGTGCACTGAGCCGAGAGGATCACTGCTACAATAAGCTGAAATGGATCGGTGTATGTCAGCTCTGTCTCTGCAACAGGCATATTCACTTCAAACCAGTCCATAATTCCGCTGTACCTGTCTCTTATCTTCACGCTTCAATTAATGTTTGAGGAGCTGAATGTAGTATTTTTTTATTTTTTTTACCCCGAAAGGTTCACTATCTGAATAAAATCATGGTAAGTAATAGTTCTGTTTGTTATTTTTCGCCGGAATGAACCAGGTAAAGATAAATACTGCAGGAGGCAGGTCGCTGGTTATCCTGGACGGCACCATGGATCATATATCCGGTTTGCTGCCTGACAGGGGCCTCTTCATAATCACTGACACCAATGTAAGCAGGCTCTATGGCCATGCATTCCCTCCCGGCGAGGTGCTTGTGATCGAAGCCGGAGAGAAGAGCAAGACGCTGGATGTGGCAGGAGACCTCTGCAGGAAGATGCTCGAAGCAGGTGCCGACCGTTCTGCGTTTATACTTGGCTTTGGCGGAGGGGTTGTCTGTGACATTGCCGGACTGACAGCCTCAATTTTCATGAGGGGCGTGAGGCATGCATTCGTCTCTACAAGCCTTCTGTCACAGGTCGATGCAAGCATTGGGGGGAAGACAGGCGTTAACCTCGGGGAATACAAGAACATGATCGGCACATTCCGTCAGCCGGAGTTTGTGCTGTGTGACCACAGTATGCTTGCCACACTGCCTGATGAGGAGTTCAGGTCAGGACTGGGGGAGTTGTATAAGCATGCAATCATACGCGACAGGAACCTCTTCCTTGACCTGTCAGCATCAGCCGGCCGCCTGGCCGAACGGGAACCGCAGATACTCGGTGATCTCATCCTCAGGGCAGTGAAGATTAAGGCTGCTGTTGTAAAGAGCGACCCGCTCGAGAAGGGTACACGAAGGATACTCAATTTCGGCCATACGTTCGGCCATGTGCTTGAGACCCACTATGCAATACCTCACGGTATCGCAATTTCACAGGGAATGATAATTGCGGCGGAATTGTCAGTATGGAAAGGGGAGTTGCCCCATGCCGGACTGAGGCTCCTGGAGATGGCGCTGGAAAAGGCCGGTCTGCTCACTCGATACCGGTTGCCGTCAAATGTGGTCAGCAGGATCTCAAGGGACAAGAAAGGCGAAGCAGACTCGGTGAATTTCGTCCTCCTGCGATCAGTGGGTAAAGCAATAGTACGCAGTTTACCGCTTACCGAAATTCAGGCATTTGTTACTTATTACAACGAAAAGGAACTCGAAAGTCAATCACAATAAAAGGGAACATGAACACAGTTGGAAAAATATTCAGGATATCTGTTTTTGGTGAGTCACACGGACCATCAGTTGGGGTGGTAATTGACGGCTGCCCGGCAGGGCTGCCCTTCTGGAGGGAGGAACTGATGGCAGACCTGTCAAGGAGGAAGGGATTGTTGCCGGGAACCACCACCCGCAGGGAGAGCGATGAACCTGAGGTAATAAGCGGGATAATCAATGATTTCACAACAGGCGCTCCGCTTGTCCTGTGCACACGCAACAGCGATTTCCGCCCGGGTGACTACGAACAGTTCACCAGCATCCCCAGACCCGGCCACGCCGACTTCACCGCAGGTTACAAGTATAAGGGCTTCAGTGACATGAGGGGCGGAGGTCATTTCTCGGGCCGCCTGACATGGGGCATTGTTGCAGCGGGCTACTTTGCACGTAAGATTCTTTCTCCCGCAATAATCACTGCCAGCCTTGTTGAAGCAGGAGGCGAAAAGGATACCTCTGCGGCAATTGCAAGAGCCATGGAGACCAATGACACAGTTGGCGGTGTTGTAGAGTGCGTTGTAAAGAATGTCCCCAAGGGACTTGGTGAACCCGGATTCCTGTCCGTTGAGGCAGCCCTCGGCATGATAGCCTTCGGGATACCGGCAGTAAACGGTGTTGAATTCGGGGCCGGATTTGCTTCATCAAGAAGCTACGGCTCCCTGCATAATGATCCGTTCGTTGATGCAAGAGGCAAAACCTCGAGTAACAATGCTGGTGGTATAAACGGCGGGATTACCAACGGCAATGATCTCATAATCAGAGTTTCAGTCAAGCCGGCCGCCAGTACAGGAGTGCCTCAGAAAACTTTTGATACCGCCAGGGGAGAGATGACACAGTTGGAGATCACCGGCAGGCATGACGCCTGCATTGCCAGGCGCATACCCGTTATCCTTGAATCGGCTGTGGCAATCGGCCTGGCAGACCTCCTGATGATGGACAGGGGGATTAACGGAATCAGGGAAAGATAGCTTTCTTCCAGAGAACCGGGTGTTAAGTTCAGAGAGTCAATACGAGTATCCTGGCCGTTTGGTCACTGATCCTGTACCTGTTGTCAATCCTGTAACCCATTACCCAGATCACCCCGGTTTCAGAGACAAGGAGCAGCACCTTTTCCTTTTCGGAAACGGGAACCTTAAGATCAATCAGGAAATCACTTATCTTCTTCATCGTCTTCATCCCCAGCGGCATGAACCTGTCTCCGGGCTCCCATGGCCTCACTGTAACGGGGAAGGTGACCAGATCCAGATCGAGTGACGCTATCAGCGGGGAGGAGGGGATTGCCTCATCCAGGGGTTCCGTCAACCGCATGTCGCTGAAGAGACCGGAAATACGCATGTCGTCGAGTGAATTGAAACGGTACTCCTCAGGGGACTGACCGTATCTGGGGGTGATTATGATTTTCCCTCTGTCATTCAGAAGACGGTGGGTGGATGTAAACATGAACCTGCCTGTATCTGATCGCAGCAGGGCTATCACCTCCCCGGTCTGCCTGGGTGAGATCCCGTAACGCCGGAACAGTTCATAGATATGCGGGGCAACCGGAGTGAGTGATAAAAGACTTTTAATCTCAACCTCAGCATCCTCGCCCTCAGACCTGAAAAGCTCCCCGGCAAGCTTCGAGATATAGACATCAACTATCTCAGAGGAGGATTCAAGGTGTCTCATAGCGTCGGTTATGGCACCGAGCATTCCCGGGTTCACTTTCTCCAGCTCAGGCATTACTGTGTGCCTGATCCTGTTACGGGTATATTTGAGCTGCACGTTGGAACTGTCCTCCCTGTATCCGATCCTCTTCTCTGAAGCAAAAGCGGATATCTCTACCCTTGAGGCGAAAAGAAGAGGCCTGATAACGTCGCCACTATGCTGCTTCATACCGGTAAGTCCGTTCAGGCCTGTTCCTCTCAACAGGTTGATAATGAATGTTTCGACGTTGTCATTGAGGTTGTGTGCAACAGCCACGGCGTCAAATCCCTTCTGCCGCACCAGTGAGCTGAACCAGTCATAGCGCAACTCGCGGGCTGCCATCTGGACGGAGATCTTCTTTGTGGCGGCGTAGCCCAGGGTGTCAAACCTGGTACTGAAAAATGGAATGTTGTTATTGCCGGCCCAGGATTTAACAAATTCCTCGTCACCGTCAGACTCTGTACCTCTGAGGGAAAAGTTGCAGTGGGCAATTGAGTGTTCGGTGCCTGATTCCCTGAACAGCCATGCCATCACCATGGAGTCGATCCCACCGCTGACAGCGAGGAGCACCCTGCTCCCGCTGGTGAACAATTTTTCCTGCCTTGAATATTCGAGAAACCTGCTGAGCATTCCGCGTTGCTTTGCACAAAGTTAAGCATCGCTGCCGGAAATGGCCTTTTTTGCCGGCAAAAATAGAATTGATCAGCAGGGTGATCTCTTTTTGCAATGCACCATCAGGGAGGAGGTTAAGGTCAGCGGAAGGGAGTCACCCCTGGCGGATCAGGCTCGAATCGCGGTGGCCTGAGTCGCCTGAGTCCGTCAGCAGCAAACCATGATTTTTCAGAGTACGGAGGCGAGTTGGGATACCAGGCCAGCCTTATCTGAAGGGTGTTGAGGACAAGCTGATCATTTCTGATCCTGACTCCGGCACCAAGCGCCGGGACAGTATAATATCCGCCGTCCGTGAAGTCCTCATTTAAAAGAATCCCCATGTCAGCAAAGGCAAAGAGGACGAACCTGAATCCGGCGACCGGTTTGTGAAGAAACAAGACAGGCTCGAGTGAAAAGGCTAAACGGGTCGCACCGCTGATGGAGTCATTGCTGAATCCCCTGATTAAATCTTTATTGTTCAGATACAGGCATTCATCATAGTAACGGTTGAATCCTCTTGTATAATGAAAGTTCACAAAGGTGCGCATCTTCGATCTTCCCGCTCTGAAAAGAGGGGTGAAGTACCGCATGCTGGCCTGCACCATGCCCTGTTCAGTGTCTCCGTGGTTGTAGAAGGTTGAAAATCCTGCCCCGGCATAAATGTACCCTAACCTGGTCAGAATGTTACCGTATGTAAGCTTTACCCCGGCGTAAGTGCGCCATTTGAACTCATTCTTTTCCCTGCCCCCGAGAAGTTCAAGCATGTAGCCGTAGGGAATATCTTCTGTTCGTCCGTAACTGTATATCAAAGAGGTATTTATGAAGCGCTGCGAAGAAACGGCGAGGCTTGCTGTGGCTATCTTGTAGTTCTGTAGCTGGTAGTATGAGAAATCATTTATCTCCGGCCTGCGGAAAACGTTGTTGTGCATGTATCTGCCGGTGATGATAAGCCTTGTGACACTGCTTCTGTCAAGCATGAATGACCTTGCTGCCCAGAAGTCCTGCCAGGTGAACCTCAGGGGAGCCGGAACAGCCATTGTATCCAGATCCTCATTGGTGTAGGTGAGCTTCACGGAAGCAGACCATGCATACTTTGTGGAGGAGGTTATGAAATCCCTGCTGTATACCCCGCCCATGCGGGTGGTCCCGAGGCCGTCACTGAATTCAAGCTCCATATCGGAGAAGGTGCGGGCAATGTTGCGTACCGCATACCTTAGCCCGATGCCGGGTGCGGAGTACTCATTAAAATTGTATGGTGTGCTGATTTCAAGTTCATGCCCCAGCCCCGCAAAATTTCTGCTGTAAAGATTTACAGTTCCGCTCCTGATGTCACTGATCCCGACGTTCACCCCGTAGGGATAGTTTTCCCGCACAACCACTGCCACGTCAACACTGTTGCTGTCAACCGGCACAACGGTAATTGTGGCATCATCAATGAAAGGAAGTTCTCTTAAAAGCCTTTCATTGTCAGAGAGTTCCAGTGAGGAGATTGTGTCTCCCTCGCGGAAAAGGAGGCTATGGCTCAGGACGAATCGCCGCGTTTTCGTGTAGGTGGAGTTCATCCGGGACTCCACCTTTGAGGGATTGTATTCAAGCGGGTTGTCAATGTTTGAACCAAAGGCGTTCAGTCTGATTATCTCCCTGTTCCGGATTACCTTTCCCTCGTAGGCCTGGTAGGCACTTGTACTTGTCATCTTTTCCCTTGCTGATCCCGGGGGCGGGGAAGAGACTACGATCATGTCATAGAGCAGCCTGGTAAGTTTCCGCTTTTCAGCCTTTACCTTTAGTGAATCATAGAAAGCTTTTGAAATGGTATCCGGGGGAACAGAATCCTGACTGCGGACGTCCAAACCCGCAAGAAGGAGAACCAGTGTCAGAAGAAAACAAAAAAGTGTGTGAGTTGTGCTATTTGCGCATGGCTTCACTGTGCCTTGGAATTGTCATCCAGAATATCATCGGAGTTAAACTGGAACCCGAGTCTCTTTCCCGTGATCAGCCTCGAGTGTTGAATCTTCGACTCAGCCTGGCCTACGGAAGCAATCTTGACGGTGTCATATGGCGGAACCAGCAGATCAAATTCAAGAGAATAGTTGATGGCGGTGCACACTATCTTTCTCAGTGATTCATTGCTGAAGGCTTCATTGCCGTAGTTGGTGAAAAGCATTCCCATCTGCCTCTTTCCTTCGACAAAATATTGGTTCTCATGGTTGATGAAGATACGGGCAATAAGGTATCCGAGGTCATCAAGCCTGGAGTATTTGAATGAGTCAGCAAGAAAGTTGTAAATGTTTATTATACCGCTGTATGCGTTGAACTTGTTCTTCTGAATGTAGGCGGTCTTCCATGCAGGATGTTCCCGGTCAAACTGGAAGATATTTGAGTGCATGCTGAAGAGCAGCAGGTCGCCGGCAACCTTTATCTGTGCGTCAAAGTTGCTCCTGTCAGTGTATTCCATCCTGATTCTGGGGTCAACGCCGGTGAGGTTGCCGTTCACTTCCCTCGCGAGGTTCTTCAGGATGTCTTTCACCATCATGAAGGCCGTACCGGTATTGTCGAAGACCTTTTGCTTTAGTACCGACTTGCCTTTCAGGGTGTCAATTATCTGTGTGGTTTTCTGCGTTATCTCATCCGCCATGTCATCTCATTTACTCAACTGTCTAAAATTACAGATTTATTCAAAATAATAGCAAGTGGCAGGCATTAAAAACGAAATGGGCTCCGCCGCACATGATAAATCATGAGCGCGGAAGCCATGCCGGATCATTTTTTTTAATAGGCTCTGGCAAATAAAACCCGTTTGTCAGAGGGCTTGCCGGTAAGGATGCATTTTCCGTCCTCCATGGGGTTGTTCAGGGGAATTGCCCTGATTGTAGCTTTTGTAAGATCCTTGATCTTCTCCTCGGTCTCTGCGGTGCCATCCCAGTGGGCCATTACGAAACCGCCCTTGTTCTCTATTATGTCTACAAATTCCTCCCAGGTATCGGCCTTGAAAGTATTGTTTTCCCTGAATTCAGCCGCTTTTCTGTAGATGTTCTTCTGGATATCTTCGAGAAGTGCCTGAATACGTTCAACTATATTGTCGCGGCTGACAGTCTCCTTTGTGAGGTTATCCCGGCGGGCCACCTCCACTGTTCCCTCTTCAATGTCCCGGGGGCCGATTGCAAGTCTGACAGGCACTCCCTTGAGTTCGTACTCGGCAAACTTGAAGCCGGGTTTCTGTGTGTCGCGGTTGTCAAATTTTACCGAGATGCCGGCCTTCTCAAGCTTCGATTTGATGTCAAGGGCAATCTGCGAGATTGAATCGAGTTGTTCATTGCCCTTGTATATCGGGACGATTACAACCTGAATCGGTGCGAGCCTCGGAGGAAGTACCAGTCCGTTATTGTCAGCGTGAGCCATGATGAGTGCACCGATAAGCCGGGTGGTGACGCCCCATGAAGTGGCCCAGACATAGTCAAGTTTACCCTCCTGGTTGGTGAACTGAACATCGAAGGCCTTCGCGAAGTTCTGTCCCAGGAAATGGCTGGTGCCGCCCTGCAGCGCCTTGCCGTCCTGCATGAGCATCTCGATTGTGTAAGTGTCAATGGCGCCGGCGAACTTCTCACTCTCCGTCTTGACCCCTTTTATTACCGGTACACCCATGTAATTCTCCACGAAATCGGTATAGAGTTCCAGTATCCTGACGGCCTCTTCCCTTGCCTCCTCCATAGTTGCATGTGCCGTATGACCCTCCTGCCACAGAAACTCTGTAGTTCGCAGGAAGAGCCTGGTACGCATCTCCCATCTGACCACGTTGGCCCACTGGTTTATAAGGAGCGGAAGGTCACGGTATGACTGAATCCAGTTCTTGTAAGTGCTCCAGATGATCGTTTCCGAGGTGGGCCTTACAATAAGCTCCTCCTCAAGACGGGCATCGGGATCAACAACAATCCCCTTGCCGTCAGGAGAGTTCTTGAGACGGTAGTGGGTCACCACCGCACACTCCTTGGCAAATCCTTCCACATGAGCCGCCTCCCTGCTGAAAAATGACTTCGGAATAAAAAGAGGGAAATAGGCATTCACATGGCCGGTAGCCTTGAACATCCTGTCAAGCTCCGCCTGTATCTTTTCCCATATTGCGTACCCGTAAGGCTTGATTACCATGCAACCGCGAACGGCTGAGCTCTCAGCCATATCAGCCTTGATCACCAGATCATTGTACCATTGCGAATAATTTTCCTCCCTGCTTGTAAGAAACTTGGCCATTACTCAGTTATAGTTTGTATAATTGTTTACTGTAAAAAGATCGCGTAAAAATAGATAAATCTTGTTAATCAAGAAGTGAGCCCTGCATTTATCTGTCCGCAGGAGTGCAATTGGTACGGAATTTGTATAAATTTGGGAAGATAACCAGGAGGAGAATAAAATGAAAAGGCTTTGGTACATTATCCCGGCAGTAATTCTGACAGCAAGCGCATGTTCATCTGTGCGCTTCGCGGGTGCCACAAACGATGACCTGTACTACAGGCCGTCAAATGCACCTGTTACAGCAGCCACGGTTCAGGACAGAACCGCCGGTCAGTACTATGACAATATATTTGCGGCTGATACCCTTATCGCAGATGAGTATATCCCTGACGGCGAATACCTGGAATATGCAGCCGGCGAGGCTAGTGTGGTGAACAACTACTACGGCAGCCCCAGCGAAAGGATCTACATGTTCAATGATGACTATTTTTACCCTTACTGGAGAGACCCCTTCTACTACTCACCCTTCTCGATGAGGCTCAACTTCGGTTACGGATACGGAAGCTGGAGCCCCTTCTCATCACGGTACTCCTGGGGATATGATCCTTTCTACTACGACATGTATTCACCTTACTCATATTACAGCCCTTATGATTATTACTGGGGTGGATACCCATACTACGGCGGATACTACGGATACAATAATTATTACGGTTACAACAACTACTTCGGATACGGCGGTTACAACCCCTGGTATTCAGGCTATGGATGGCCTTCATACTATAACGGCAGCAATGACTATGTGGCAACAACCAGCCGCAGGGGAGGTTACAGCACCATGTCAAGAGGCACATCCTCCAACTCTGACAGCAGAAGCAAGTCCGGATATGCACCTTCCGGAACAACATACAACAGACGCGGCATCCCGGCAGCCGAATCAGCAACACCGGCCGGTGCCACAGGTGCCAACGCCAGGAGATCATCTCAGGAGGCCGGTACTGTAAGCAGGGAGGGGACCACTTCAGGTACGGTTACCAGACCTGAATACACGAGGCGTGAGGCTGGCGAAACCACCGTCCGGAATCCGACCCAGACCCGCACACAGTCGCAGGTGAGGACTGAAACTCCGACCCAGAGCCGTACCCAGACGCCGGTCAGGACCGAAACATCCACACAGACACGTACACAGTCGCAGAATCCGGTAAGAACGCAGACCCAGACTGTCAACAGGCCTCAGTATCAGCCTTCCGAAAGGAGCTATACTCCGAGCTACAATAATCCCAGAGTGAGTTCAAGGCCTTCGTACAACACTACACGCAGCGGCGGCACGACTACGCAAAGCAGCGGTACAGTATACAACAGAAGCACCTCCTCAGGCAGCAGCACACCGGCTTACACGCCCTCCAGATCGTCGTCATCCCAGGTGCAGTATTCTGCTCCCTCGCGCAGCAGCAGCGGATCTTCATACTCATCCGGCAGCAGCAATGGCGGATCGTCCTACTCAGGAGGCAGGAGCAGCGGCAGCAGCAGCAGCGGTTCATCCTATTCCTCCGGCGGCAGGAGCAGCTCCGGTTCGGGATCCTCATACTCAGGCGGAAGCTCCGGTTCAGTATCTTCCTCCTCATCCTCCTCATCCTCCTCATCCGGGCGAAGCTCATCATCAGGCGGAAGAAGATAAACAGTAACATTGATATAATTGATCCATGTTCCGCTCACCACGCAGGAGCAACAGGAATTGTATATCTGAAAATTTAAGAAAATGAAAAGAAAAATATTACTGATTGCCGCAGCAGCACTGCTCTTCCCTGTCTGGATGGCAGGACAGAACATGGATGATGCACTCAGGTACTCCAGGCTATTCAACCAGGGTACTGCAAGATTCAACGGCATGAGCGGAGCCTTTACCGCCCTTGGAGGCGATGTTTCGGCAATTGGCCTTAACCCCGCTGCTGCAGGCCTCTTCCGTTCGACGGAAGTGACAATCACCCCGCAGGTCTTTTTCCGCGACATGAATACCGACTGGAACGGATTCGGGAGCGATGACAGCTATTCGGGAATCAATCTCGGGCAGATAGGCGTCGTATCATCAATCAGTACAGGGAGAACCTCCGGTCTCACAAACCTTTCAATCGCATATTCCTTCAACAGGACAAACAACTATTACAGGTATGCTGTTGTAGACGGAGTCAGTGACGACGGATCCATGGCTGACTGGTGGGCATATGATGCCCGTGAGTTCAGAACCGGCGAACTTGGAGGCAAGGCATGGATGGCCTATGAAACCTATCTGATCGATACACTCCCGAACTTTCTGGATCAGTACGGATCCATCTACTCATATTACGGGGAGGTTGATCCTGTTTACGGACAACAGGTAAAGAGAGTCATTGACAACTCCGGTTACAGCAACGAGCACACAGTGGCACTCGGTGCAAATCTTGGGGACAAAGTCTACCTCGGTGCCGGTTTTGGAATAACAAACCTTTCATATACAGGTCATTATACTCACAGTGAGATCGATGAAGCCCAGAATACTTTTGATTTGCAGAACTTCACATACACTGACCATTTCAATGCAGTCGGATCAGGTTGGAACTTCAAGTTAGGGGCAATAGTCAGACCGTTTGAATCGTTACGCATCGGAGTTGGATTCACCACCCCCACGATTTATAACATTGACGAGGTATGGTACAACAGTCTGTCTGTCAAACTTGACCGTAATACCCCTTCAAACCCGGCTGATGACCTAAGCCCATTAGCAGAGCTTGACGACGACTACAGCTACCGCATCACAACCCCTTATCATCTCAATGCCGGCATTGCATACCAGATTGGTGACTTTGGCGTGATAAGTGCAGACTATGAATTGGTTGACTATGGTACTGCGAAGCTCAGCAGAGGCAGTGACGGTTATGACTTCAGCGCTGAAAACGAAGATCTTACAGCTGAAATGGGAAGCGCCGCCAACCTGAGGCTCGGTGCTGAGGCACGGTTAGGACCGCTGTATTTTCGCGGAGGGTACAGTTATCACGGCTCATCATTTACCGAAGGAACACTAAATGAGGATGCCACCTCTCACGGCTACAGCGCCGGGCTGGGGTTCAGGCAGGATAAATTCTACATAGATGCAGCTATGGTGTGGCTTAACAGCTACGAAGCATATATGATGTTCCCCGATGATCCGAGACCTGATCCATTCTATAACAGTGATCCTGTCAATCTGAATACAAAGGATAAGTACCTGTCGGTTACGGTCGGACTGAAATTCTAAAAGTTGGTTAACAGTTGTCTGCATCCAGGGACCTCAGCAATAAAGCTCGGGTCCCTGGTCCGTTATTCAGGAGCAGGTCGATGATGCTCATCCCCGGGGTGAAACCGTGTCTTTCACCGAAGACCTGCGTGTACGGGATGTCTGAATAGCCTGCAATTTCTGACTGTCTCTTCGGGGTGATGCTATAACGGTAATCATTCACCAGGCTGCCTTCGGGCTCGAATTTATCGGTATAATCAATCTGCACTCCCAGACCCAGTGCATCGCAAACTGCGCCAAGCGCGGCGGTGTTCAGATCAAACAGGAAGCTGTACTGCCTGGTGATGACATCCCTGATAAGGTCATAGTAGTACTCGAAAAAAGGGGCAGCGGCATAAGCCGATGTTATACTCCCCAGGTGCTGCTCACGCCACCTTTTGCTCCCGTCAATCTCCAGCCCGCTTATGGGAGTCTTGTGAAATGAGCCCCTAAGAACAGGAACGATCAGGGGGAGGGAGCCGTTTGCTCCCATTATTATGCACCTGTTGCGGTAAGTCTGCCTGTGATAATTCTCGCATCTCTCGATGATCACCCTTCTGCTCTTCGCTATGAGGCTGAAATACTCAGCGGGAGGGAAATATGCGGTGGAGAGAAGAACCTCCTCAGTCATCTAATTCAGAGGCTGTTGATCCGGCTTGCAGCAAAGCCTGCCCCGAACCCGTTGTCAATGTTCACCACTGTAACTCCTGCAGCACAACTCGTCAGCATGGCAAGAAGGGCTGAAATGCCTTCAAACGACGCACCATATCCAACACTTGTAGGAACTGCGATCACCGGCATGTTCACAAGACCTCCGATTACGCTTGCAAGCGCACCTTCCATGCCGGCTATCACAACAGTTACCTTGCATGAGCGTATCTCAGGCAGCTTGTCAACCAGCCTGTGTATGCCGGCCACCCCGGCATCGTAGATCCTTACCACATCATTGCCGAGAAGTTCGGCAGTGACTGCAGCTTCTTCAGCAACCGGGATGTCAGAGGTGCCTGCAGTGATTATAGCAATCTTTGTGGCCGGAGGAGTGATCTCCTTTCTCCTGATGCTGATTATGCGTGCAATCTCGTAGTAGACGGCATCTGGGAACGAGGGAGCTATGTAATCAAACATCTCTTTTCCTGCCCTTGTACCTATTATATTATTGCCATGCCCTTCCATTGCATGAAAAATGGCCCTCACCTGCTCCGGCGTCTTGCCGGCGCAGTAAACTATCTCCGGATAACCCGTCCTGAGCTCACGGTGATGGTCAATGCGCGCGAATCCAAGGTCAGTATAAGGAAACTCTTTCAGCTTCTCCATGGCCTCCTCCACACTGACCGATTTGTTCCTGATACCGTTTAGTATCTTCTCAAGCTCTGCTGCATTCATTATTATTCCGTTTTATTCATGCTTCCGGTGCGGTAACCCTCAGCATCGATAGTAACATATTTGAAACCCAATGCCCTGATGGCTTCTGACAGGTTCACGCGCGTTTCCGTTATGGCCATCCGCTCGAAGTGTCCGGCTCTCAGCTCAATTCTGACAAGTTCACCGTGCACTCTCACCCGGGCTCCGGGAAATCCTGCTGCTGTCACCAGGTTTTCAGCAGCCTCTGTTCTGCGCAGATCGCCCGTATTAATAACAGTATCATGAGGGAACCTTGTCAGCAGGCAGGCATTTGACGGTTTGTCGCTTACCTCAAGTCCTGCTTCCCTGGCATATGCCCTTATCTCCGTTTTTGTGAGTTTGGCTTCAGCAAGAGGACTTCTGACACCGGCCTCCTTAAGAGCTTTCAGTCCGGGACGATACTCTTTGAGATCGTCGGCGTTTGTGCCGTCAAAGACGAAGGCATATCCGTCATCACGAGCTGAGGCTGTAACCGCCTTCATCACCTCTGTCTTGCATAGATAACAGCGGTCCGGCGGATTGGAAAGCACCGCGACAGGGATCCCCAGCCCAAGTATCCTGTGCGTTACTCCGGCCTTCCTGCAGAAATGTCCGGCATCATCAACCTCTGAAGAGAACATGTACGGAGTGCTGACGGTTACAGCCATGACCCTGAGACCAGGAACGCCTGCGGCTACACTCACAAGAAAGGTGCTGTCAGTACCACCTGAAAGGGCGATCACAGCTGAACCGGCCTCCGCAAGGATGGCCCTGAGGTTTTCGAGCTTATCCATTTGACTTATTCCTTTCCGGTGAAAAGTGCCGATATCTCCTGCATTACCTGCTTCATCGGAAGGCCCGTCGCTGCTGCAATGGCTGCGCACCTGTCTGCCTCGGGCTTTACTGATACAAGCCTCTCACCGAAGAATGATTTTTTGATAACCACCTTCCCGAAACGGGTGTCAATCTCCTCAAATTCCCTTTGCAGTGTCTCTTTGGTGAAGGGGGTGACTCTAAGACCGATTGTTGTTGATTCGGTAAACAGTATCTCCCTGACCGCATTTAGCTGGTCCTCTTCGCAGATGACGCTGAGAGTGAAGGCGGGCCTTCCCTTCTTCATTATGACAGGTGTATACCATACGTCGCCTGCACCCGCGGAAAAGAGTCTTCCTGTAAGGTATTCCGACAGTTCGGGGTTCATGTCATCAACATTGCACTGAACGAGCAGAGCCTGGTGACCCATGCCATGCTCCTCCGCAGTCTCAGCCAGATACACCCTGAGCATGTTTGGCCGCGATGGGTTGTCTTTGTGACCTATCCCGTAGCCGCTCTTCCTTATGATAAGATTCATTGATTGAGGAAGCGGCTCAGCCATCGCCGCTATTATTGCTGCCCCTGTCGGGGTTGTGGCCTCGAAACTTACTCCGCCGGTATGTACCGGGAAACCGCTGATTATTCTGGCAGTGGCCGGTGCTGGGACGGGCAGCAGGCCGTGCTTGCATTTCACCATGCCTCCACCGAGCTCAACAGCTGAAACATAAACCTTATCAACTCCAAGATCATCAAAACAGATTGCAGCTCCTACAATGTCAACGATTGAATCAATGGCTCCGACCTCGTGAAAATGAATCTCCTCTAGCGGTTTGTTGTGAACTGCTGCCTCCGCCTCCGCAATGTGACGGAAGATCTTCATTGACAGCTCTTTCACAGACAGGGGAAGGGTACTTGCATTAATTATCCTTTCGATGTCAGCCAGGTTCCGGTCAGGGTGGATCTCGTGGCCATGGCCATGGTCGTGGCTGTGGCCGTGCTCGTGGTCGTGCGCATGGTCCTGTTCATTGTCGTGCACATGGTCGTGCACATGGTCGTGGCTATGGTCATGCTCGTGGTCGTGCAAATGGTCGTGCTCGTGGTCGTGCAAATGGTCATGCTCGTGCTCGTGGAAATGCTCGTGATCCTCCACACCTTCAGCAATGACTTTGACTTTGGTGCCTGCAATGCCGTGACGCTGGTCACGTGTAATCTCCAGCCGCCACCCTACTGTATTTAACTTCTGCAGGCCGCTGATCAGGGTCTCGCGACTGACACCCAGGTCTAGCATGGCCCCCAGGTTCATGTCGCCGCTTATGCCGGAAAAGCAGTCGTAGTACAGTATCTTCATTCTTTTTTAGTTTTTTTAACAATCGGCGCCCTGCCCGCATAATCGCTTGCGCCCGTGCTCTCAGGCTGCTAATATAAGAATACGGAGCCGATATATTGAAAAAAATGTTTACTTTGCATCTTCTCTTTTTAGGGGTAATATCTAACAGCAGGGAATGAAAAGACGAAATTTCTTAAGGAGTTCGCTTGGTGCCGGACTGGCGGCAGGTACGTTCATGAGTTTTGGCAGGTACGAACAGGCATTTGCAGGAAAAAGACTGCCGGCAGGCGCCGATTATGACCTCATCGCAGTGATGGGAGGGGAGCCTGCAGCTATGTTTGACATGGGTATTCAGGCGATGGGAGGCATGGGGAGCTTCGTGAAAAAAGGGCAGAAAGTGCTGGTGAAACCCAATATAGGATGGGATGTTGTGCCTGACAAGGGTGCAAACACAAACCCCGCCCTCGTTAAAAGGATAATCGAGCACTGCTACAGGGCAGGAGCAAAAGAGGTATATGTATTTGACAACACCTGTGACAACTGGATAAAGTGCTACAAGAACTCCGGGATAGAACAGGCTGTGAAGGACGCGGGTGCAAAGATCGTCCCTGCAAATTCGGAGAGCTACTACCAGGAGGTTTCTATCCCCAACGGCAAGAAGCTGACGAAGACCAAGGTTCATGAGCTGGTTCTGGAGAGCGATGTCTTCATAAACGTACCTGTCCTGAAACATCACAGTTCAGCCATGATGACAGGAGCCCTTAAAGGGATGATGGGAGTTGTCTGGGACCGTGGATACTGGCACAGGAATAATCTCAACCAGTGCATCGCTGACTATGCGCTTTACCCGAAGAAGCCGCAGCTGAACGTTCTTGATGCTTACAACGTCATGATGCGCAACGGTCCCCGCGGTGTCTCAGTGGCTGACCTCTCCGCCATGAAATCACTTATGATCTCAACCGACTGGGTGGCAATCGATGCTGCCGGAGCAAAAATGATGGGCAAGGAGCCCTCATCAATAGAGCATATTGCACTTGCTGCCGGAATGGGCATCGGCAAGATGGATCTTGCAGCAATGAATATCCACAGGATGAAAATGTAACCCTGAATGAGGTCCTCCGCCCTGAAACATATCCGAACCGTTTTTGCAGTTTTAATGCTGCTTCTGTTTGCATTTCTCTTCATTGATTTCAGGGGTCTTCTCGGGGAAAAGGCTTTTGCCCCTATACTCTACCTGCAGTTCGTTCCCTCTTTCCTTAAATTTGTTATTGCGGGTGTGGCCGCCTCAACGGGCTTCATTGTGGTTTTGGTACTCACCGCACTTACAGGCAGGACATACTGCTCGTTCCTCTGTCCCCTGGGGATACTGCAGGACGGCATCAGTCGTGTGGGAGGGCTTTTCAAGAGACGCTTCCGCAAATACGGATACAAAAAGCCCTATACGATTCTGCGCTATTTTATCCTGGTGGTTACAGCAGCGATCCTGGCAGTCGGAGGCGTTTATGTCCTTACAATTCTTGACCCGTACAGCACCTTTGGCAGGTTCATGACCTATTTTGCGCAGCCTGTCGTACTCTTTATAAATAACCTGCTGGCATCCATCCTTGGTAAATTTGACATCTATACAATTTACCGTGTTGACATTAAGCCTTATGAACTTGCTGTTTACATAGTTCCATCAGCATTCCTCCTGCTTGTCGGCATACTCTCATTCAGATACGGACGGCTCTACTGCAACACTGTCTGCCCGGTGGGAACACTTCTGGGGTTGCTGAGCAAGGTTTCGCTTTTCAGGATAAGGTTTGAAGATGAAAAGTGCACACGATGCGGCCGGTGCGCAATGTCATGCAAATCATCCTGCATCGATTTCCTCAACAAGAGCGTCGATCTCAGCAGGTGCGTCAACTGCTTCAACTGCATTGACTCATGCAAGGAGAACGGCATGTCATATGGCCTGGTCCGGTTTAAGAAACCAGCCGCAGGTGAAGTCGGTACTGATCCGTCCAGGCGCAGTTTCATTGCCGGTTCACTGGTTCTGCTTGCCGGAGGATCTCAGCTGGTCAGGGCTCAGGGTACAACTCCCGCCCCCACAAAAGATTCCACAGTGAAGGAGGACAGGCTCTACCCTGTTTCACCTCCGGGATCAGCAGGGCTTGAATCATTCACATCACGGTGCACCGCATGCACCCTCTGCGTCAACGCCTGCCCCACCAACGTACTCCAGCCTTCAGTAAGTGAATACGGATTTGCGGGAATCATGCAGCCCAGGATGGACTTTCACAGCGGCTTCTGCAACTATGACTGCAACCGCTGCACAGACGTCTGTCCGACCGGTGCCATAATGCCCCTCATGATTGAAGCCAAGAAGCTTACCCAAATCGGCAAGGCAGTCTTTATCAAGGATAATTGCATAGTCCATACCGAAAAGACAGCCTGTGGGGCGTGCTCCGAACATTGCCCTACCAAAGCATGCCACATGGTTCCCTATGAGGGCAAGCTGCTTATTCCGGAAGTAAGGGATGAGATATGCGTCGGCTGCGGCGCTTGCGAATATGCCTGCCCGACAAGACCGTTCCGGTCCATCTTTGTTGACGGGAACCCCCTTCATGAAGCAGCCATCAAACCCGAGACGGAAGAGATGGAGGCAGTGCCATCCGAATTCCCCTTCTGAGGATATAAAACATGATTTTTGTCGTGTGAGGCAGAGTTAATTAGAGTTAACTTGCATGCTCTAATTTATTCTCTGAACTTAACGTTCGTTTTATGAAACCTACACATATTGAACATATTGGAATTGCGGTAAATTCAATTGCCGAGGCCCTCCCTTTCTATGAAAAGGTGCTTGGCCTGAAATGCTACAACATAGAGGAGGTGGCTGACCAGAAGGTGAAGACCGCTTTTTTCATGATCGGGCAGACGAAGATCGAGCTGCTCGAGTCGACCGACCCTGAAGGACCAGTAGGCAAATTCATCGAGAAGAGGGGCGAGGGAATCCATCATATTGCATTTGCTGTTGACCGGATTGAGGAGAGGCTTCGCGAGGCAGAAGCTTCCGGCATCAGGCTCATCGATTCTGCACCGAGGAAGGGCGCGGAGGGACTCAGTATCGCATTCCTTCATCCGAAGTCGACTTTCGGAGTGCTTACCGAGCTTTGCGAGGACAAGAATAGCGAAAACAATAAATAACAAGGTTCAATGAACAGTCAGGAAAGAATTAAACAACTCCTTGATTTCAGGGATAAGGCACGCAAAGGCGGTGGAGACAAACGAATTGAAGACCAGCACGCCAAAGGCAAGCTGACGGCAAGGGAACGCATTACCCTGCTGCTTGACGAAGGCAGCTTCGAGGAGTTTGACATGTTTGTAACCCACAGGACCGAGGACTTCGGGCTGGCAGACAAGAAGTTTCTCTCTGACGGCGTGATTACCGGCCACGGTACAATAGACGGAAGGGTGGTCTATGTCTTTGCACAGGATTTCACTGTCTTCGGAGGATCCCTTTCGGAAACATTTGCCCAGAAGATCTGCAAGATAATGGACAAGGCCATGCAAGCCGGCGCACCGGTCATCGGCATCAATGACTCAGGCGGCGCACGCATCCAGGAGGGAGTCAGAAGCCTTGCAGGTTACGCCGAGATTTTTGAACGTAACATCCTTGCCTCGGGCGTCATACCCCAGATATCAGCCATCTTTGGCCCCTGCGCCGGAGGAGCCGTCTATTCACCCGCATTGACTGACTATATAATCATGAGCCGCAAAAGCAGCTACATGTTCGTCACCGGTCCCAAGGTTGCAAAAGCAGTGACAGGTGAGGATATTACAATTGATGACCTTGGTGGTGCCGGAGTCCATACTACCAAATCAGGCGTGGCTCATTTCGCCGTTGATGAGGAGAAGGAGGGGCTTGAACTGATCAGGAAACTTCTGGGTTTCATGCCTCAGAATAACCTCGAGGAGCCGCCTCAGGTTGAATGCGATGACCCAATCGACAGGCTGGAGGACGAACTGAACGATATTATTCCGCAAAATCCCAGCCAGCCATATGATGTCAAGGATGTCATTGTAAGGGTGGTTGATTATAATGATTTTCTCGAGGTTCATGAAGCCTATGCAAAAAACATCGTTGTAGGTTTTGCAAGGTTTGACGGCATGCCCGTCGGTATAGTGGCAAACCAGCCCGCATACCTCGCCGGAGTGCTCGATATCGAGGCTTCGCGCAAGGCTGCACGCTTCATTCGCTTCTGTGACGCATTCAACATCCCGATAGTGACCTTCGTCGACGTGCCCGGTTTCCTCCCCGGATCAACCCAGGAATACGGCGGCATAATCATCCATGGCGCCAAACTGATGTACGCATACGGCGAAGCAAACGTGCCGAAGGTGACCGTCACCCTCCGCAAATCATACGGCGGAGCCCACTGCGTGATGTCATCAAAACAGCTTAAAGGCGATATCAACTATGCATGGCCTACAGCTGAGATAGCAGTTATGGGTCCGCAGGGCGCAATTGAGGTCCTGGAGGGCAAAGCCATCAGTGAAATTGCTGACGCAGGTGAGCGCAAGGAGTATGTGGCCAAAAAGGAACAGGAGTACCGCGATAAGTTCGCAAACCCCTATGAGGCAGCAAAATAT
>CAZHAI010000002.1:0-25061 GCA_964530645.1 uncultured Rikenella sp.
CGGGAGACAATACATTCCTTGAGTATGCTTACGTTCAGGGTCCCAGGGGCAACAGCCCGGGCAACATGCAGGGCTGGGGTTTCTGTACCCCGAGCCAGAGCCTGATTGACTTTTACACATCAAGAGGCGAGGTCATCAGGCCGGCAACCACTCTTCTTTACAGGGGAACAAGGACACCGGAAGGAGACAGTATCAGGACAATTTGTTCAAATCCCGTTTACAATGGTAAGGTCTACACCCCGTCGGTATACAACAAGTGGAATTTCAACGGCTACGGATTTGACCACAATGTACGGATCATCCGATATGCTGACATACTCCTGATGTATGCCGAAGCCAAAGTAAACGGTGCCACCACGGTTACCACCAGCGGACTTACTGCTGACGGTGCAGTTAACCTCGTCAGGGCGCGGGCCGGTCTGCTGCCGCTTTCAGGGGTAACGCTTCAGCAGATATGGGATGAACGCCGTGCTGAGCTTGCGATGGAAGAAGACAGATTCCCTGACCTGGTCCGTACAGGCCGGGCACCATCAACTCTTGCATCCAGGGGATTTGTAACAGGAAAGCACGAGCTCTATCCTATCCCTTCCGCACAGATGCAGCTTAATCCAAATCTGACTCAGAATAACGGATATAACTAATATAAGTAACCATTAATGTAAAACCAAACTCAGTAAATTATGAAAAACAGAATTAAAATTACAGGAGCTTTGATGATCGCAATGATGATCATGATGAGTTCGATGCTTACATCGTGTAACAAGGATGATGATCCGGATGATGGCAAGATTGATCCCGGTACAATTGCAACTACAAATCTTGTGGCCTATTTTCCTTTTGACGGTAACGGGACAGAAAAGATAGCCAACCTTACACCCACATTGCAGCCAAGTGTGACATATGTCGCCGGCCGCAGGGGTCAGGCTTACCAGGGTGCCAACATGGCACATCTCCTGTACACTCTGCCTGCAACAAGCAAGCTGAAAACCCTTACATCATTTTCAGTTGCAATGTGGCTTAAGTCACCGCTGGTGACCGGTGATCCCGAGATAACAGTCTTTGAGATCGGGAAATCCGATGACCTCTTCTGGGGCAATTTAAAGCTGGGCTTACTCAGGTTAAATGCAACAGCTGACTCATTGAATTTCAAGGCATTCTTCCTTAAAAACGGTGCAGTATGGTCAGGCCAGCACATCAGTTATTCTGATCCGCTGTTTCCAATAAATATGTGGATGCACATGGTTTTCCAGTATGATCAGACCACATCAAAATTCATGATCTACAAGGATGGGGTTAAGATAGTAACCAATGACGGAGTGGAAAACAGATGGGCAGCCGGAGACGATGTCGTTCCAAGGCCGGCACTCGGTCCCCTCGCTTTTGCAAATGCTGACAAGATCAACATTGGTGCATGGCGTCCCAAGACTGAAGGTACTGCAACGGATGCATGGATGGGCTGGTTCCTCGGTAATCTTGATGAACTGCGTGTTTATGACAAGGCGCTGACTGCAGCTGAGGTGAAGGCACTTTATGATGCTGAAGTTACCCAGATCGAGTAAATTCATTTTTCAGATTACGGGAGGATCAGGTTAAGCTTTTCCTCCCGTTCTTTTTCTTATTTCCCAGAGAATGAAATATCTCATTTTCATATTCACTGTTGTCTTTTCATTGGTATCCTGCCGGAAAGAGAAGATTGATCCGCTCCATGAGATCACGGTTGATTCAGTATTTGTCAACCGGATATATGTGGCTGCCAATTCAACCCTAAGGGATGTGGATTATGATGATATTGTCATCAGATTGAGGTTCAGTGAGCCTGTGGACACACTTCAGTTTAACGCCGAGAGGCTCTTTATCACCGGAGCATCGGAGCCCTCATACACTTACAGATTTGACAGGAACCGGCAGTTCCTGTCAATTAAGCCGGACGACGCGTTGGCCTCTTTTTCCCTTTACAGGCTTATGTTCGATCAGGGAAGCAACCTGGGCGGCTTCATATATGATCATTATACTTTTACATTTCGGACCAGTCTCGATCCGGGTCCCAAATTCCCGGTAATTTCAGATGACTCACTTCTGACACTTGTTCAGAAAAAGACATTCGGTTATTTCTGGGACCATGCCCATCCGGTTTCAGGTCTTGCACGGGAACGCTACGGTTCAGGTGAGACTGTCACTTCGGGCGGAAGCGGCTTCGGGCTCATGGCACTTATTGTTGGAATTGAGAGAGGTTTCATCACCAGGGAAGAGGGATTTGAGCGCCTGAACAGGATCGTCAGTTTCCTCAGCAGGCCTGAGACAGACAGGTTTCACGGGGCATTTCCCCACTGGCTGAACGGTACAACAGGCAAGGTGATTCCATTCAGTTCCAATGACAACGGTGGCGACCTTGTGGAGACAGCATTTCTGATGCAGGGGCTTCTTACAGTCAGGGAATATTTCAGGGATGGCAGCGCGGCGGAACAGGAGATGTGCAGTTCGATCACCGGGTTATGGGAGGCAGTTGACTGGAGCTGGTACCGCAGACAGGATCAGAATTTGCTTTACTGGCACTGGTCTCCTGACAGGGGCTGGATCATGAATATGGGCGTAAGAGGATGGAATGAGGCTCTAATCGTGTATGTGCTCGCAGCTGCATCACCGTCATATTCAATTCCTTCAGTGGTATATACAAACGGGTGGGCGCGCAACGGAGCCTATCCCATGATAAACAATAAAACCTTCTACACAATTAAGCTTCCCCTGGGGCCTGACATTGGCGGCCCGCTCTTTTTCGCACATTATTCTTTCCTCGGGCTGGATCCGAGAAACCTTGAGGATCAGTATGCTTCGTACTGGACCCAGAATGTTTCCCACTCAAGGATCAATCATGCATACTGTGTGGCCAATCCAAGGGGGTATTCAGGTTACGCCGATAATTGCTGGGGGCTGACTGCCAGTGATATTCAAAACGGTTACAGCGCGAGCTCTCCCTCAAATGACCTTGGGGTAATTGCTCCGACGGCAGCTCTCTCATCCTTTCCTTATACTCCGGAAGAAAGCATGAAGGCTCTTAGATTCTTCTACTATACAATCGGGGACAAGATATGGGGGCAGTACGGTTTTTATGATTCCTTCAACCTGACTTCAGGATGGTTTGCCAGTTCCTATCTCGCCATTGATGAGGGTCCCATCATTTGCATGATTGAGAACCATCGTACAGGGCTGCTCTGGGATCTGTTCATGTCGGCTCCCGAGATTACTGCCGGGCTGGATAAACTTGGATTTACATACTGAAACAGATGAGAAAGACATACCTTATCATACTGGCGGTCCTTGTGCTTGCCTCGTGCAACCGGCAGGTGCAGATCAACTACACGTCAAAGGGACGGGCCACCTATGACCTTACAGCCGGTGAGGAAGCAATGCTTGACTCGATCCAGCAGAAGACCTTTCAGTTCTTTTTGCATGAACATCATCCCGAATGGGGTATAGTCAAGGACCGGGCTGCGTCATGGGCACCCGCAAGTATCGCCTCCACCGGATTTGCGCTGCCATCATTTGCCGTCGGCGTGGAGAGGGAATGGATAAACCGTGACGATGCGGCAAGGATAACAATGAATACCCTCGACTTTTTCGTCAATTCGGTGCAGAGTGCAGATACCGCCGTTACCGGTTACAAAGGCTTTTATTACCACTTCCTGAGAATGAGTTCCGGCACGAGGGAATGGAGATGCGAATTGTCGTCCGTAGATACGGGCCTCCTTATGATGGGAATAATCTTTGCACGCAATTATTACAACCTCAACAGTGAAATTGAAAGACGTATCCGCTCACAGGCTGATATCCTCCTGAGCCGGATAGATTGGGAGTTCATGCAGATGCCTGATACAGGCAGGTTTGCCAATCAGATCTCCATGGGCTGGCATCCTGAGGAAGGGCTTCACCCTATGGGCTGGAGCGGTTACAATGAAGCGCTCTTTCTGTATATACTTGCCGCCGGTAGCGGGATGGAGAACGCTGAAGAGAGCTATAACTCATGGTTAAGCTCCTATAAATGGCAGACGCCTTACAGCGGTCTTTCACATGTTGCATTTCCGCCACTCTTCGGTCACCAGTTCTCCCAGGCATTCATTGACTTCCGCGGCATAGCTGACTCATACATGAAAGAGAAGGGTATCGACTACTTTGAAAACTCACGCCGCGCAACGTACGTCCAGCGACAGTATGCCATTGACAATCCTCACGGGTGGGTCGGGTATGATTCGCTCTGTTGGGGCATAACAGCAAGCGACGGCCCGACAGCTAAATACAACTTTGACGACAGGGAGTTCCTTGGCTATGCCGGGAGAGGTACAAGCGGTCCGGACTACAACTATTTTGATGACGGGACTATCGCACCCTACGGACCTCTGTCATCGTTGCCCTTTGCTCCGGAAATTGTTCTGCCAACAATGAGATCGATCAATGACAGGTATGGCGACCGGCTCTGGGGCAAATACGGGTATTACGATTCCTTTAACCTTACTGCCAACTGGGTCAATGATGATTTCATTGGCATTGACCAGGGCCCGATGCTGATCATGATAGAGAATTTCAGGACAGGGCTTGTATGGGATTACGTGATGAAGGATCCGGTTATAATCGAAGGCCTGAAAAGGCTGGGATTTTCATATTTGTGATCTTCCCGGAGGCCGGAATATATCTGACAAATTCAGTAACCAGAGATGGAGAACCATATAAGAATAATTGTCGCCCTGTTCTTACAGATGGTTCTTACAACTGCCGTCAGTAAAGCACAGGTAAGGACACTTGATGATTTTGAAAAGGGAGAAGGATGGTCATATAATCTGTCTGACGGGGTCACAATGAAACTCACCTCAGAGGCAGGAGTCTCAGGCAGTGCAGTTCGGATTGACTATGACTTCACAAAGGGAACGGGTTACGGTGGCATACAAAAGCTCTTCCCGTTAGATCTGCCTGAAAATTACGAGTTCACCTTCTGGTTGAAGGCTGAGTCGCCCGCGAACAATTTTGAGATAAAATTCATTGACAGTACCGGGAATAATGTGTGGTGGGTCAATAACAGGAACTACCTATTCCCGGGGGAGTGGAAAAAGATCCGCATTAAAAAGCGTCATATTGAATTTGCCTGGGGGCCGGCAGGAGGGCAGGCTCTTACAAGGATTGACAGGATTGAGTTCACTGTCGCATCCTTTGTGGGCGGGAAGGGTACCCTCTGGATCGATGACCTGCGGTTTGAGCCTCTTGGCCCTGAGTTGAACACCTGGCCGGTGCCGGTAGCATCAGCCCCGTCATCAGCCAGACGACATCGCCCTGAGCTCATATTTGACGGTGACGATCTGACATACTGGCAAAGCCGCAAAACAGGGAACCAGGAGGTTACGGTTGATTTCGGGATCAAACGGGAGTTCGGAGGCCTGCAGATTAAATGGCTGAAGGGTCGTCAGGCCGGGCGTTTTGATATTTTCCTGTCTGATGACGGCATCACCTGGGAAAAAAGTTACTCCGTCCCTGCCAACCGCGGAGATGTCAGCTTTGTCAGGCTTCCGGAGGCCGAAGCCAGATATCTCAGGCTGGCGCTGAGTGACCCCGCTGCAGATGAAGGATTTGGCATATCATCGATTGAAATCCCTGGCATCAGGAGTACAATGACGCCCAATGATTTCATATTGTACTGTGCGAAGAATTCGCCAGTCGGCAATTACCCTGGTTACTTTTCTGAGCAGGCTTCCTACTGGACGATAACGGGAGTCAACAATGACACAAGGGAGGCGCTGATTAATGAGGATGGGATGGTTGAGGTTGACAAGTCCCTTTTTTCTATCGAGCCGATTGTGAGAATCGGTGACACTCTTTTTAACTGGAGCAATACGAAACCTGTTCAGTCGCTGGGATTCCCCGGATCCGGAGGGGAGTTTGACTTTATTCCCTCAGTTACATGGAGCCATGGCGGACTGAAGTTCACCACGGGAGTATCTTCCGGAGGAACTGCAAATGTGAATTCCGTATTGAATATCGGCTACGCGCTTGCCAACCAGTCAGGCCGGTCTTTGGATCTTGAACTCTTCCTTCTTGTGCGTCCGTTTCAGGTCAACCCCTATTACCAGTTCCTGAACACAACGGGAGGCACCGGGAAGATCAACTCACTGGAAGAAGAGGCCCCTGGCCTGATCGCCGTGGATGATAAGGTGATAATGACATCACGGAAGTACAATGCCTTCGGAGCGTCAGCGGCTGATGAGGGCAACATCGTCGATATGATCCGCAAAGGGGAAATGCCTCAGGGCAGAGCAGCCTCCGATCCCTCAGGGATGGCCAATGGGGTAATCAGGTATGACATTCACCTTGAGCCCGGAGAGCAGACTGAGCTCTTTGCCGCAGTTCCATACCATGGGAGGAAATCTTATACCAGGAATCAGGGTAATACTGAGATCTCCGACGGTTTTTACACGGAGGCAGATTTTGACGACAGTGAGATCCCTGAAGATTTTTACCGGGCGGCAGATTTCTGGAGAGCAAAAACGGATCATATCAGGTTCAGGTTGCCGGCATCGGCTGACAGGATAATTGAAACATGGAAATCCAATCTCGTTTATATCCTGATCAACAGGGATAACGTCGGCATTCAGCCCGGATCGAGGTCCTACGAACGAAGCTGGATCCGTGACGGGGCACTGACCTCATCAGCCCTCCTCAAATCGGGAATCGTGCCGGAAGTCCGGGATTTCATAGATTGGTATGCAGCCCATCAGTTTGATAACGGCAAGGTCCCGTGTGTTGTTGACTTCAGAGGCCCTGACCCCGTTCCGGAGAATGACAGTCACGGTGAGCTCATATATCTCATCCGCGAATATTTCAATTTTACACGTGATACTGCTTTCCTGCGATCGAAAAATGACAACGTCCTGAGAGCGGTTGACTACATTGAATCACTAATAACCGAGAGGTCCGGAGAGCATTTCCGGGATGGCAATGACAGTATCAGGGCCTATTACGGGCTTGTGCCTGAATCGATCAGCCATGAAGGCTACTCTGCGAAACCGATGCACTCCTACTGGGATAATTTCTTTACTATCAAGGGTCTGAAGGATGCAGCCGAGATACAGAAGATACTGGGCGAATCCGGGAACTACGAAAGGATAGCTGCTATCCGTGACGCTTTCCGGACGAACCTGTACAACTCTATAAATCTCGCCATGAAGGTGAGAAACATAGATTACATCCCGGGTTGTGTCGAGCTTGGTGATTTTGATGCCACTTCCACAACAATTGCCCTGACTCCGTGCAATGAGCTTGCCAATATGCCAGTTCCGCAGGTGTACAACACATTTGACAGGTACTACACCTTCTTCACGAACAGAAGGGATGGCAAAGCCGCATGGGTCAACTACACACCATATGAGAACCGCCTGATAGGATCTTTCATCATGCTTGACCAGCCTGACAGGGCACATGAACTGATTGAATACTTTCTGAGTGACCAGCGTCCGGAAACCGGCAGGTGGAATCACTGGGCAGAGGTTGTTTGGAATGACTACCGTCACCCCGGTTTCATTGGAGACATGCCCCATACATGGTGCGGAAGCGACTTTATAAATGCCGTAAGGTCGATGTTCGTTTATGAAAACGAAGATGACAGGACGCTTGTGATTGCTTCAGCATTGTATCAGGACTGGATCGACTCGCCGGAAGGGATGTCAGTTGAAAATCTGCCTACTTACTACGGGGAGATATCCTACTCTGTCAAAAAGAATGGAAGCATGTATGTGTTCTCAATGACAGGCAATGCGGAGATGCCCGAAGGTGGCATCAGGATCAGGAATTTCAACGGCGGCAAAATGCCATCTTCCGTAAGAGTCAACGGGAAGGAATGCAATGAGTTCAGAGCGGGTGAGGTCACTGTAAGGGAGCTGCCTGCTGAAGTGGAGATAAATTATTAACTGCTGAAAAAACTATTTTCATGGAAGGGAGAGACAAGAGCACTCTGAAGTCCGCCGGGCGCAATGGTCATATATCTTTTGGTCAGCTGGCTGCCTATTCCGCAGGAGGCATAATCCCCATCGCCCTTTTTAACATTGCCGGGCAGCTTGTTGGCCTGATGGGCAATATAAGCCTGGGTCTGAGTGCATTCTGGCTCGGACTTATAATGATAATACCCAGGTTATGGGATGCATTCTCTGATCCGATTGTCGGCCATCTCTCTGACAACACCCGTACAAGGTGGGGACGCCGGCGGCCTTATCTCCTGATAGGGGGCATAGCAGTTGCGGTGTTCTTTGTGGTTATGTGGTGGATCCCAAAGGGTGAAGCAGTCCATGCCTGGTTCCCGAGTGATGCCGGGTTTCAGCGGTTTCAGCTTGTCTATATTCTTCTGGCCCTGCTGCTGTTTTTCACTGCCACCACCATTTTCGAGATCCCTCACGGAGCGCTTGGGATGGAGATGACAAATGATCCTCACGAGCGAACCCGTCTCTTCAGCGGTAAGAGTTTTATCGGAAACCTGTTCGCCGTGAGTACTCCATGGCTCTTTGCCCTGGCAAACACCGAGGCCTTCAGGGGGCCCGGAGGGAATGAGGCTGACGGAATGAGATATGTATCGCTTCTCATAGCGGCTGTGCTAATACCACTCTCCTTCTGGTGGACGGCCAAACTGCGTGAACCCGGGTTTGTGAAGGTAGTCAAACAGGAAAAAACTCATTTCTGGACTGACATGAAGGTGGTCGGGACAAACAAGAACTTTATCTACCTGGTTCTTACAATTTTCACCCTGGCTATGGGCTTTAACTTCGTCAACCTTCTCGGGTCCTATATTCCCATCTTTTACGTTTTCGGAGGTGATAAGATTGAAGGAGCAAGACTCCTGGGCATAAACGGAACTGTCTGGGCAATTACCGGAGTCCTTGCAGTATTCCCGCTCAACCTGATAAGTCCGAAACTTGGCAAAAGAAACACCCTGATCATTGCCATGCTGCTGATGTGCCTTGCTCAGCTCTCGAAAATCGTGTGCTACAATCCTCAGCATCCGTACCTGGTATTAATTCCCACAATTCTGCTTTCAGCCGGCATGCTTTTTTTCTTCACCCTTGGGGCGTCGATGGTAGGGGACATATGCGATGAGGATGAACTGAGAACAGGGCGAAGGTCGGAAGGGAGCTACTATTCAATATTCTGGTGGTTCATAAAGCTTGGAACAGCCTTCGCGAGTTTCGTGGCCGGGATTCTGATTACGCTGACACTCTTTGATCAGACCCAGGTCACCAAGGTTGACAGCCTGCAGGGGAGCATCCGGGAAATGCAAAGTAAGATTGAGGTATGGCAGAACTATGATGGCAGTGGCAGTGCCTCAGGAGACGGACTTAAAACAGTGCGGTTGCAGATCACAGGAGCTCTCAGGGAATCAATGGATTATAAAGTATACCTGGATAATGAGATTACTAAGAAACCAGAGAAGAAGAAATCGGGGCGGGCCGAGAACGATGCGCAGCGAAAGAATGTCCTGAGGGATGCCTCAGCAGTTACCGGATCTCTGATTCAGAAACTGGAGACTGCTGAAAGTTCGTTGGCCATGGCAGAACCTGTGCAGGCAGACTCACTTATCAGGGCAGCAATACCACTTATAATGCAGTCAGGGCTGACGAAGGCAAGGATCTATTCCTATGACCTTCTGGCACATCTTCAGGCAAGGATAAAGCAGCATGAGAAGAGCAGGGACCACACCACTCAGCTGACTCAAAAAATCGCTGACATTCATGACCGGGTCAATGCCCTGAACTCGGCATCCACTCCTGCAATCCTTGTCCGGGATCTGGCAGCCATCGAAGAGGACATCGAGCCGCTCAAGAAGCAGTCGCCATATACTCTCCTGATGATGAGGGTTGTTGAGATAGGGCTGCCGCTGCTCCTGAGTCTTCTGGCTCTCTTCTTCGCTGTGCGTTATACCCTGACTGAGAAAAGGTCATTTGAGATCAAGGAATTGCTCAGGCAGAGGGAAAAGGACGATAATGAGGGTGCAGGGCATCCCGGGGAACTGCAGGGGGTCTGAAAAAGAACATCAATATGCAGCCGGAAGAATTGCCGGCTGCCTGGAAATAATTTAATTGCTATGGTATTCAGTATTAAGGGACGAAATTTCATTCAGGATGATAAAAAAGTATTTCTCAATTCCGGAGAGATACATTATTTCAGGATCAGGCGCGAACTGTGGAACAGGCACCTTGATGAGGCAGTGAGGGCCGGTCTCACATCGGTAAGCACATATATCCCGTGGGCATGGCATGAGGCCAAAGAGGGCCTGTTCGACTTTGACGGCTTAACCTGCCCTGAGAAGGACCTTGAAGGATGGCTCCGCCTTTGCCAGGAGCATGGACTGACATGCATTGTAAAGCCGGGTCCCTTTATCCTTGCTGAATTCCGTGGAGCCGGTCTGCCTGACTGGTTCATTGAAAAGTACGGAGAGGAGGTCCGGATGAGGACCCGCAGTGGCAGCAGGGTAATGAGCGACGGGGTCAGCCTCTTCAATGAAAAGTACCTTGAAAAGGTGGGACTGTGGTATGACAGGATAATGCCTCTGATCAGGCGGAATGAGACCTCCGGTGGCGGACCTGTCATCATGATGCAGATATGCAATGAGATCGGAGTATTCTCATGGCTTGCGCATCAGGCTGACTATGGCAACGGTGTGCGGGAAAGGTTCATTTCGTGGATGGAGGAGAGATTCGGCAGCATCAGTGAGGTGAATGAGCTCTGGGGAACGGATTACGCCGGCTTTGAACTGATTGAACTCCCGCCCGACGGTCATACGCCTTATGCTTCAGCCGGTGACCGGGGACGCGACAATGAATGGCACATGTTCTGGAGGAGATACTACGGCGATTATCTCAGAATGCTGACAGGCATGGCCAGGGAGAGAGGCGTCACGGTTCCCCTGTACCACAATCTTCCCGGATGGATCTATGGAAACGGCTATGAGTTCCCGGTAAATATCACAATGTATGAAGATCTTTTCAATGAGAAGAGTGAGATAATTTTCGGTGTCGATCATATTCCTGAATTCGTGTCATACAGGAACATGCATGATGACCGGATTGTAAATGACATTACCGGCGCGATGCAGGGCAGGGGGCCGCTTTTTGCCGCCGAGTTCCAGAGCGGATCACGTGAATATCATGTTGTGACGAACCCCCGCGAGATGGATCTGTTCTATAGGGCAAGCATTGCCAACGGTCTGACGGGATGGAACTACTATATGTTCTCACAGGGACGGAATTCGGAGAGGAAGGGGTATTCAGGAGATACCTTCTACTGGTTCACCCCGATGACAGCAGAGGGGGAGCGTACCAGCGCATTCGCCCCGGTGGAAAGAATGAGCCGGATGCTGAAAGTTTCCGGAGACATAATTGTTGATGCGCAGCGAAGGGCAGAGGTATGCGTACTCTTTTACCCGCCAGCCTATGCCACTGAGCTTGAACGGCCTTCCGGCGCAAGCGGCCTCAGATATGTTCCCTCTGCTATACGCAGACCAGCTTATTTTGACGGATTACTGAGGGTGCTGCAGGTTCTCAACATAGACTATGACATGGCTGACCTTAACATGTCCACCGCAGAGGCATTAAGCCGCTACAAACAGGTATGGGCATTCGTTACCGATGAGATGGATGCCACGGCGCAGCAGACAATAGCTGATTACATCACTGGCGGCGGGAATGCCGTCATCTACCCGTATTTGCCGGATCGTGAGCTGTCTCAGAAAAACTGCACTGTGCTGCGTGATGCACTGAAACTTTCACCGTCAGGTTCCGAGATCATTGATTCACCTCTTGTTGATATCCTCGGCTACCGTGATATAAAGTGCAGCAATCCGATAATGACATTTACAGACGGGGAACTTGCCGGTACTGAAATAATTGCCCGGACCATCAGCGGCACGCCATGCGGATTCTCCGGGAAGGTGGGCCAGGGAAACGCGACTTATATCGGCACCTGGCTTGGGTTCGACACGGAGGGGCACAAGCCGGTCTATGAGGCTCTTTTGAAAAGATCAGGAGCAATACTGAGACAGGCATGGTCAGACAATGATTATCTGACTGTCAGGGAACGATTTGCCGGCAATGGTAAGGCACTGCTTTTTGTGGCGAATTATTACAATGAGGAACGAAGCGGGATGATCACCTACACCCATCCTGAATCAGGGGAGGCAGTAACGCTTCCGCTCTCAGGCAAAGCGATCACATGGCCCGCTTTATACGGTGTGCTGACACCTGTCTGTCTTGAAATCTCACAAGGACTGAAAATCCTGCACTCTTCCTCTGATATTCTAGGTTATGAGATGAAGGAGGACGAATTGCATCTCACCCTTTTCGGTGATCGCGATCTTCAGGGTGAAATTGTATTCGAAGGGCAGGATGCGGCCAGCATCAGGTCAGCAGATATTGGGGGCACCCAAATCGGACTTAACTGTATTGGTGATCGTATTGCGTTGACATACAGTCATGAACACAAGAAGGAGATGGTTCTTAAAATCAGTTTCATCTGATGAAGATAAGTAACTCACACGGGCTGTCAGCAGGCTTTCTGAAGTCCGGTTTTGTAGAATCAATTGATACTGAACAAGTAATGATAAGCCTCCGGAAGGCTTCAGTTTATTCCGGGGCTTCCGCAAATCTCTGGCTGAGGAAAAGAGGCGGACAGATTAAGTACCGGCCCCTTATGGGTCCGGGCAGTCACACCAGGTTCCGTGCCGGGAAAAACATTTTCAGAGTCATTGGCAGCTGGGACGGACTGGATTATGAGTGTCTGCTTCAACTGTCAGAAAAGAGCCTGAGCTGGAAGTGGAGTGTGGATATCCTGAATAACTCGGATGAAGACCTGGTGCTGGATCTGATCTATGTTCAGGACGTTGGTCTGAAAGCTGCCGGATCCGGAACGGTGAATGAATACTATGTGAGCCAGTATCTGGAGCGGAGGATACTAGATGACTCCGTCTACGGTTCAGTCATATGCTGCCGTCAGAACATGAAGGAGGCGGGATGCTACCCATGGCTTATGATCGCAAGCGTGAACGGGGCTGTTGCCGCAAGTACTGACGGAATGCAGTTTTACGGCCGCACATTCCGCCAGTCAGGCATCCCGGAAGGAATTCTGTCAGAGACATTGGGAGGTGAATGTGCCGGGGAGTCTTCTGTTGTTGTACTTCAGGAGAGGGCATTCAGCCTGTCTGCCGGAAAGAGACACACGAGCGCATTTGTGGCAAAGTTTATGCGCAATCATCGCTCCGCCACCTCCATCTCCGATCTTGACAGGCTTCCCGGCCTTGTGCGCGAATTTTCGCGTCAGCGTGTACCTGGAGATAAAGGTCACTGGATGAGGCCATTAACCAATATGTTCAATCACCCTGAGATCCTGCATGCCGACGAACTGAGCGAGGCAGAGCTTGACCGGTTTTTCGGAAGCGAGAGACGTCACGGTGAAATCCACAGGGGCAAACTGATCTCATTCTTCAGTGGTGAAAACAACTACATCATGCTGCGTGAGAAAGAGAGTCTGGTTGACCGTCCCCACGGCCATATAATGCAGGCGGCAGCCGGTTTTACTCCTGATGAGAGGATCATGTCAACCACTTCATTCGCATTTGGAGTGTTCAACTCGCATTTGACACAGGGCAACACCAACTTCAACACCCTCCTTTCTGTCTGCAACAGCCAGTTCAATCTTTCACCTGCGACTGGGCAACGGATCTTCGTTGAGATTGACGGCAAATTAAGGCTTCTTGGCGTTCCATCTGCATTTGAGTCAGGGCTCAGCAACTGTCGCTGGATTTACAAATATGGCGACCGGTGTTTCCAGGTAAGGAGCTGGACCTCCGTGAGGTCACCCCAGGTGTTCATGGACTTCAGAGTACTGAACGGAGAAGGGGTAAGGCTGCTCGTCACTCATGATTTTGATAACCTCAACGGCTGGAAGGTTATGCCGGGCGATTCTGATGACAGCAGGATTATAGTTCCCGATAAGGGAAGCATAATAGCCGGAAGATTTCCGGGAGCCCGCTTCCGGATAACTGCCCGGACATCAGGAACCGGATACCGGGAGTGCGGCGGGGAGATACCCGGAAGCGGTATTGATAATCAGGAAGAGAATCTTTATATTCTTGATGTAGCGAAGACTACGTGCTTTCAGTTAACCATAACCGGTGAGGTCTGCGGTGAGGAAGAGACAACTGACTTTGATGACACAGATGTCCGTTGGGAAGCAGACTCTATTGATGCCCGGCTGAGGTGGAGTGATCTCAGTCAGGGGATGTCACTGAAAGGAGAGCAGCCTGACATTGCCGCCATCCGCGAGATTCTGCCTTGGTACGGCATGAATGCCCTTGTCCATTATCTCACCCCCTATGGTCTGGAACAGTTCAGCGGGGCCGCATGGGGAACACGCGATGTGTCACAGGGCCCTGTGGAACTGCTCCTTGCAATGCAGAAGCATGAAGAGGCGAAGCAGGTGCTGCGCATAATTTTCTCAAACCAGGATCGTGACGGAGGATGGCCTCAGTGGTGGATGTTCGACAGTTACCGGGAAGTCAGGGCGCACAGTGCCCACGGGGACATCATGTACTGGACCCTGATAGCGCTCTGCTATTACATACGGTTCACTGGCGATTTTGATTTCCTGAATGAAAAACTTCCATTCCATAACAAAGGCAAAGCATCCCACACTGAGGAAAAGACACTGGGAGAACATATTAACCGATTGGTTAAAAAAGTGATGAAATCATTCTCCCCCGGAACTTCCCTGGTGCAGTATGGCGGAGGAGACTGGAATGATTCCCTGCAACCTGTCAGCAAGGAGCTTGCCAGGAGAATGATATCGAGCTGGACTGTGGAGATGAATTACCAGGCCTTCAGGGATTATGCTGAAGTCTGTCTGATGATGGGTGATGCAGTCAAAGCTAAGGAATTCAATGACCTGTGTGAGCGGATAAAATCAGATTTCAATACTCACCTGGTAAGAGACGGGGTGGTGGCGGGATACGGACTTGCAGAGGATGACGGGAGTTTCAGCCTGCTTCTTCACCCGGCTGATGAGAGAACAGGCATAAAGTACAGTATCCTTCCGATGAACAGGGGAATTCTGAGCGGTATTTTCACCCCGGAACAGGCACGTAAGCACCAGTCACTTATTGAAGAGCATCTCACCGGTCCTGACGGTGCCAGGCTCATGGACCGGCCACTGAAGTACAATGGCGGCCTTCAGACTCTTTTTCAGAGAGCAGAGAGCAGCACATTTTTCGGACGCGAGATCGGCCTTATGTATGTGCATGAACATATCCGCTATTCAGAAGCCCTTGCCCGCACAGGGCAGGCGGAGGCGTTCATCGGAGCCCTGCGCATGGCAATTCCTGCAGGCTACGGTGAGATAGTTCCATGCGCTGACATCCGTCAGTCAAACTGTTATTACAGCAGCTCTGATGTACTGTTCACGAGCCGCTATGAGGCTGACAGGCTTTATTCTGAAATCAAGACCGGCACTGTGACCCTCCGCGGTGGGTGGAGGGTTTATTCAAGCGGTCCCGGAATATATGTCGGTATCATAGTTACCCGTCTTTTGGGGCTGAGGATCGAATGGGGCAATGTGATAATTGATCCGGTAATGCCGCATTCACTCGACGGACTGACTGTCTCAATGAAATTCAAGAACCGGCATGTCTCATTCAGATACGAAGTCAGAGTTAATACTTCAGGGCCGCACAGAATAAGCATCAATGGCAGGGATGCAGTCTGCTCAGCCGGACACAATCCCTATCGACGCGGAGGAGCGGTTCTTCCGGCATCAGAGTTTTCGGCAATGCTTGACAGGCCCGACAACAAGGTTGATGTTTACCTTTAATTCATGAGGCAAACAGTATCTTAATCATTTCCCGGAATCCGGCTTTTTAATATATTTACTGCTGGTATAAGGAATTGATGTATCTGTCAGGTCTAAATTCAGGCAAAGCAGGATGGGAAAGCACCAGGTCATTGGTTTTGATGATCTGTATGCTGGCACTATCTCCGGTTGCTCCGGGCCAGAACGGCGGACAACAGAATGAGATTCATAAATTCATATCGGGAAACATACCTGTTATAAGCCAGAACTGGGAGATTTCAAGAGATCCTGTCAGCGGGTATGTCTATTTTGCCAACTCTGCCGGGCTCATTGAATACAACGGAATTACCGCAAGGACATACGCACTTCCCTACGGACAGGGAGTAAGGTCTGTCTACGTCAACAGTGATGGTATGATTTTTACCGGTTCCTATGAGGAGTTCGGTTTCTGGAGAAAGGATCAGTCGGGACAATTAACCTATTCCTCACTTGGGGAGGGTGCCGGCATATCAAAGAATGACGAGATCTGGAATATCTTTGAACTGAATAATGCTGTTTATTTCCAGTCGTTTACAGCAGTATATATCTTTGATTCTTCCGGAGTGCGGAAGGTTGCGGCGCCCTCTTTCATGCTCTTCTTTTTCAGGGTGGGAGACAGATTCATTGCGCAGTCACTGGGTGAGGGACTCTACTGGTTTGACGGGTCGGAATTTCTGTTCATAGAAGGCAGCGAGTCATTCGGGACGATGAAGGTACATGCACTTATCGACTTCGGTCCGGAAGAAAGCTGGATCTGCACAGCCAATGACGGAATCTTTTTGTATGACGGCAGAGGGTTCACCCCGCTTAAGAATGAAATCTCCGGTTTCCTGAAAGAAGCCACCTGCAATGCAGGAGTGGCGGTTGACAGTTCGCTTGTTGTATTCGGAACCATCCTGAAAGGAGTTGCCTTCTGTGACAGGGAGGGCCGGATTCTTGAAACCTTTGACTATTCAAACGGGCTTAACAACAACACAGTCCTCTCGATCAGCATGGATACCGAAGGGGGCATATGGGCAGGCCTTGATGACGGTGCGAATTATATAAGGACCAATTCGCCCGTAACATTCTATGCAAATACAAGCGGGGACCTCGGGACTATATACACATCAATCCGGGACCGTGACCATCTCTATCTTGGAACCAACCACGGATTGTTTGCAGCTGACATCACCGGCACAGGAGGCAGATACCGGTTCTCGGACCTGCGGATGATTCCCGGCACCCAGGGTCAGGTATGGAAGCTTGCGGAGTATGACGGTCAGATCCTCTGCGGGCATAACGACGGCACGTTCCTTATCACGGGTGGCACAGCGTCCAAAATTTCCGATGTGACCGGCGGATGGTCATTTAAGCCATACGGAGAACTTCTTCTCGAGGGCACCTATACCGGTCTCGTCACTTTCCGGAAAAACGAATCCGGGCAGTGGATATACCGAAACAGGATTGAAGGGTACATTGAACCTACAAGGTCTGTCGAGACTGATTATCTTGGATATGTCTGGGCTCTTCACCCTCAGAAAGGGGTGTACAGGCTGGAATTGAATGAGGAGGCCGACTCCATCATCAGCCTTCTGTATTTCGGAACGGCCGGCAATGGTGAGAAGATCCAGTCAATGTCTATTCTGAACAACCAGGTGGTTTTTCTCGCCACTGATCATGTTTATACATTTGATTACGAGCAAAAGAGTTTATACCCGGTGACGTCCCTTGAGCCGGGACTGGGGGAGTTCATCGGCGCATCACAGATAATTCAATATCAGAAGAACAGTTACTGGTTTGTCCTTGACAACAGGATTGCCCTGTTCAATATCACCCGTGATCTGAAGGCGGAAAAGGTAATGGAGTTTGTCCATGAGTATGCTGACCTGCCGTGGCGTGAACAGCAGATAATGTCTCTTGACCCGGGGTTGCTTCTTATACCTACACGCCAGGCTTTCAGCCTGTACGATATTGAGAAACTTGGCAGCATCACAGAACCCCTGGCGCTTGCCGTGAGCCGCCTTGTCTTCAGCGGTGGGAGCAGGAGTACAACATTGTTCCCGGCATCACAGGATGACCGGCAGGTTCGCAGCAGTGAGAATAATCTTACCGTCTTCATTGCCAATCCGTCAGGTTTTGACCGCGAAGTCAGCGAATACCTGTACCGCATCGCCGAATTGGGAGATGAGTGGTACCGGACCGCTACGGACAACTTTTCACTCCTTAACCTCAGGCACGGTGAGTATCACCTGGAAGTGAGAGAAGCAGCAGGCCGCGGGGTAGCCCTGGCCACTTTCACAATCAGGCGACCATTCCTGCTCACCGGCTGGGCTCTGACTCTTTACCTGCTGGCGGCAGCAGGACTGACAGCGGCAGGTATTCTGCTGTTTCGCTCAAAGCTGGCGAGCCACAGGCGTATGATAGAATATGAGGTGGGTAAAAGCAGGCTGGAAAGCGAGCTCGATTACAAGAGCTATGAACTGATGCTGACAATGCGATACCTGATCAGGAAAACTGACACTCTCAGGGAATTACGCGACAAGCTGGAGTCTGCCAAGGATAACCCGGCAAAGATGCCGGTCCGTTTCATACGGGAGATGGAGCAGATTATTGATCACGGGCTCGATACTCAGACAGAGGAGTGGCAGAATGTGATGAAGAACCTGAAGCTTTCACAGGAGGGTTTCTTCAGCAAGCTCAAGAGGAAGTACCCGGCGCTGACTCCTAATGACCTGAGACTGTGTTCATACCTTCGCATGAACTTCACTACAAAGGAAATTGCCAACCTGTCAAATATATCCACCCGAGCTGTTGAGATAGCACGATACAGGCTTCGCACAAAGCTTAACCTGAGTCATGATGTGAACCTCACGGAGTACCTGATTCACGAGGCTGAGGCAACCGATTAGCTCACCTCCTCAAGGACAAACCCAAGGCCTCTCAGGGTGCGGAGGGCAATGCCACTGTCACCGGCAAGGTACTTCCGCAGCCGGCTGATGAAGACATCCATGCTTCTGCCCAGGAAATAATCATCCTGTCCCCATATCTCAGTGAGGATCTGCTCACGTGTCTGCGCTTTGTTGCGGTTCATCATGAGGTGTCTCAGCAACTGGGCTTCCCTCAGTGTGAGCTTCTCCTTGCCCGCAGGGGTGATGAGTTCCAGGGAGTTGTACTTCAGTGTGGTACCGGAGATTGTGTATTCATCTTCGGCAGCTGAATAGACCCTTTTCAGTATATTGTTTATGCGCAGCATCAGCATCTCAGGGTCAAACGGTTTTGTTATGTAGTCATCCGCCCCCAGCTTAAGACCCCTGATGATGTCTTCCCTCAGGCTCTTGGCTGTCAGGAAGATGAATGGTATTCCCGGCTCTTCGGTGCGCATCTTCTCGGCGAGCGTGAAGCCATCCATTTCGGGCATCATGACATCAAGCACGCACATATCGGGACGGGAAGCGTGGAACATGTCCCATGCTTCACGGCCGTTCCGGGCAAGAGTCACCTCAAACCCGCTGAGGGAAACATACTGCGACAGAATGTTCCCGAAATCGATATCATCTTCAGCAAGAAGGATTTTCATTGTCTTGGTTATATTGGTATTTTGATTCTGAATGTGGTTCCCTTGCCGGGTTTGCTGCTGACGATCACATCTCCGCCGTGAGCAGTAGCAATGCGCCTAACATAATAAAGGCCCAGACCCAGCCCCTTGGTTTTATGAATATTACCGTGCGGCACCCTGTAGAACTTCTCAAAGATGTGGTCTATGTGATCACGCGAGATGCCAACGCCGTTATCGGTGACCGTGATCTCGAGGTTGCCGCAGCTGATGGCTGTACTCAAAATGATCTCAGGCTCCCTGTCACAGTATTTTACCGCGTTGGTCAGGAGGTTGTTGATCATTGTGGTATAGTAGACGATGTCAAGGGATGCTGACATGCCGCTGGTCCCGTATTCCTCCCTGATCACTGCACAGCCGTCGCAGGATGTCAGGAAGGATGTCACTATCTGGTGCATAAGCTCATCAACCTGCACCACATGCCTGTCAAGCTCGAATTCGGATCTCTCCAGGAAGCTTACCTCCAGAATCGTGTTGATGAGCTGGTTCAGGTGAACGCTCTGCTTGCCGATCATCCGGGCTGTCTCCAGCACCCTCTCCCTGTCAGAGAGGATCTGCTCCTTCTCAAGGGTTCTGCCGGCTACAGTAATGGTTGAGAGCGGCGTCTTGAGCTCATGGGTCATGTTGTTGATGAAGTCGCTCTTCAGCTCTGAGAGGCGTCTCTCCTCCATAAGATTCCTCCATGTTATTCCAAAGACGATAAAGACAATCACAGTGCTTGCAATTATCAGAACAAATGAGAGGAGGGCCTCCCTGAATACAAGCTCATTCTTGTGGGTGAGATCTATCAGGTAATGGTATTCGATGAAGAAATTATTATGCTCTTCCTTGAATGTGTTGACAATGACAAGGTTTTTCTTTTTGGTTTTAAAAACAGTGTCGGCCAGTACAAAGCTTTGATGCCCGGAAATAAGTTCAAGTCGTTTGATTGCAAGCACAGGCTTGAAATCATTATCAAAACCTCTGTCGCCTATGTAGGATTTGAGGAAGGATGTAAGCTTCTCACTTTTGTACAGAATTGAATAAATCTCCTTCAGCGCCAGCCTGCGAATCGCTGTTGTATCATTCGCGTACTCACTCTTGTCCAGTTCCTGCGTCAATAGAAAAAAAGCAAGCTTGTCAGTTACATCCATTGCCTTCTCGAATCCGTTGTTCTGCGTTTTGGAGAGAAGCAATGACAGGCCTTCGCGTGAGAGGTCCCTGTACCTCATATTCAGAATCTCCTCCTTTTGCCGCCATATATTGTTGATCATATACATCTGCACGGCAACGAAGAGAACCAGGGCTGCAAGTGATACAACGAGAAGGAGTTGACGCTTCATCCTGTTGATTTTATTTCAAAATTATACAATGTTCCGGATTTAAAGCAGGATTAACCTTGCATTAACCTCCCGTTAACCTGAGCCTGTGCCAAAGCAATATAATTTTACATCGTAAAACAATTAACAGGGCAGTCATGAAAAGAACAGTTTTTTTAATCGCAATCGGTGCCTTGGCACTTCTGATAACCTCAGCACCGGCAACTGGTCAGAGCACACAGCCAACCGCCGACCAGCAGAAGCAGAAAGAGGCTGATATTCAAAAGAAGCTCAAGACTCTGAGCGAGGAGGAGCAGCAAAAGCTGAAGCAGTCAGAATCGGATGCAAAAAAGAGGGAGTATGAGCTCCGGATGAAGATAGCTGAGCTTGAGAATGAAGCAGAAAAGATTGAGAAGGAGTTTGAATGGCAGCATTTCAATTTTGATGACGTACAGAAGGATCTTAAGCATGACTTTCCCGTTGTGGTTATGCCAGATGACAGGATGCTCAGGTACGGGCTTCCCGATCCGGGTGATGTATATGTATTCAGTGGGAGCGGACACGCAAGCAAGCCGGGGTCGTCATGGAATTACTCGCGCCAGGTGATGGAGGCAACCTTTACAAATGAGCTCACATTGAGCGCCGGCAACGAGAGTAATGTAAATCTTTCGGTTTCAGGAGACTGTGCTGAGGGTTCAATTGCTGTTGCAATCATAATGCCTGACGGTAAACAGCTGACGGAGGTGGTGCTTGATGAAAACGGCAGCCTGAACTGGAGGAAGAGCTTTGAAGCCGGAGAAAACAGCGGATGGAAAAACGGCAAATGGATATTCAGGGTAAAGGCAAAAGACGCTACAGGAAACCTGCGTATTTCATTGAACTCTAATTAATTTTCGGTTTTTGCTTTTAGTTGGTTCAGATCACCGGTCCGGGTACAGCTCCCTGAGGCTGTTCCGGGATCAGACACAGAGACAGACTTCGGTTTGTCTCTGCTGTTTTTTACACCTTTCTGATTTTGTCGCTGCTGCCGGATTGTTAATTTTGCATTGCTAAAACGGTTAGTCATGAATAAACATACACTCTGGCTGGTTATCATCGCGCTCGCCCTTGGGTCTTGCGGGCGGCGTGCTCCCGCCGGCACCGGTGACAGAATTATTACTGTGACAATTCCTCCATTTGCCTGGTTTGCTGAGGAGATAGGAGGAGGCGATTTCAATGTGAATGTTCTGCTGCCTCCGGGAGCTGATCATCATATATGGGAGCCGCTTCCGGCCCAGATAAATGCTCTCTCCGGATCCGAAGCTCTGATCATGAACGGTCAGTTGGGTTTTGAGCATGCGTGGATGGAGAGGTTCAGGCAGGTCAATCCCGGCATGAAAGTTTTGGACCTGTCAAAGCATATCCAGCTTATCAGGGATGAGGGTCTGAAAGTCGGAGAGTCCCGACACTCCGTGTCCGGGATTTCGGCTCCGCTAAAGGCGGACCCTCAATCTGAGGGTCTGAAAGACGGAAGTGATGAGAGTTCCTCCTCCGTCCCCGGGGCGGGGACTACGGAGGACGTGGCTGATGAGGGTCATGAGAATTCAGACGAGGAATCCCACGAAGGGCATGATCATGATAGCCAGACCGGAGAGAGCGACGAAAGTGCGCATTCTGACGACAGTCATGCATATGCTCACGGCGGTCCGGATCCGCACTATTGGATGTCGCCAGCTGCAGCAAGGATAATGGCACGGGATATGCGCGACTTTCTTGCCGGACTCAATCCCGCTTCGGCAGAAAAATATGATGCAAATCTTGCCGCTGTCAACAGGAAGATTACGGAGGTGGACTCACTTGTGCGTGCTGCGCTCGGTCCTGACCCGCACCGCACGGTGATGATCTTTCACCCGGCGCTGGCTTATATGGGTCGGGACTACGGGTTTGAGCAGGTCTCATTTGAGGATGAGGGCAAAAGTCCCTCTCCGGCACGTATGAAAGAGCTGATTGACCTGGCGAGGGAAAAGGAAATAAAGATTATCTTCATACAGGCGGAATACGATGTTCGCAATGCCCGGTCGCTCTCCGTCGAGACCGGAGCGGAGCTTATTGTCATTAACCCAATGAACAGTGAGTGGCCGGAGGCTGTTATGGAGGTGGCCAGGGCAATAGGGAGTCAGCAGTCCGCAGTGGGCAGTCGGCATTAGGGGAGTCGGCAGTCCACAGTGGGCAGTCGGCAGTAGGGGAGTCGGCAGTCAGCAGTGGGGAGTCGGCATTAGGGGAGTCCGCAGTCCGCAGTTGGCAGTCGGCATTAGGGGAGTCAGCAGTCCGCAATAATGGTTGTTCCCCGTGGGGGATAAAGCATTGTAGAAAAATGCGGAAAAAATATTTTCCCCGTAGGGGATAAAGAATTGTAGCATGAGCATATTATTCAACATAGAATCATTAACAGCAGGCTACGAGGAAAAGATCGTCCTCAGTGATGTATCCATGGCCGTGGAGGAGAACGACTTCATCGGCATCATAGGGCCCAACGGAGGAGGAAAGACAACACTGCTGAAGGTGATCCTCGGGCTGCTTAAACCGCTTAGCGGCAGAGTGGATTACTCCCCCGGTGAGTTACGGCTCAACCAGATAGGCTACATGCCGCAGGTGGCGCAGGGTGACACCCTCTTCCCGGTGACGGTGGAGGATGTTGTTCTCTCGGGGATGATGCATGACAAGGGTGCCACGGGCCGCATGGGCCGCAGTGAGAAGAAACGTGCCGCTGAGGTGATGGATGAACTCGGGCTGAGGCCGATGGCACGCCAGGCGCTCAATGAGCTTTCAGGAGGCCAGTTGCAGCGCGTATATCTTGCAAGAGCTGTGTCTGGTTCGCCACGGTTGTTGCTGCTGGATGAGCCGGCAACATTTGTTGATGCCTCCTTTGAAGCAGACTTCTATGATAAGCTGAAGGTCCTCAATAACAGGATGACAATAATGATGGTCTCGCACGATGTGGGAACCATATCAGCCTGGGTGAAGTCGTTTGCCTGCGTCAACGGGACGGTCTTCTACCACCCGCACAGCAAAATCACCGACGATGATCTCCGGATGTACGGATGCCCCATACAGCTTGTCACCCACGGCGATGTGCCTCATGTAGTACTTCACAAGCACGACTGATGGAAAATCTCTTTGAATACACATTTGTTGTCAGGTCGTTGCTCGGGGCTCTGTTTGCAAGCATCACGGCCGGGCTGGCAGGCACATACATTGTCTCCAGGAGACTTGTATTCCTCAGCGGCGGTGTAACCCATGCCTCTTTCGGCGGGATAGGTCTTGGATACTACCTTGGCATCAACCCGGTGCTTGGGGCAGCAATCTTCGGGGTAGGATCAGCATTAGGGATGGAGTATATGTCGGCCCGTGGCAAGATGCGTGAGGACAGCGCCATCGGGATTCTCTGGGCGCTGGGGATGGCTGTGGGCATTATCTTCATCTACCTCACGCCTGGCTATGCCCCAAACCTTATGAGCTATCTCTTCGGGAGCATCCTTACGGTGACTGACGGAGACCTGATTGCCCTGGGGATAATTTCTGTTGTATTGATAATCTACAATGCACTCTTCTACCGGACGCTGCTTTATATCTCCTTTGATGAGAATTATGCGCGGACATTCACCAGGCACGTGGACCTTTTCAGGTATATCTCCGTGGGGCTTACAGGACTGGCCATAGTGCTGAACATCAGGATGGCGGGCGTCATCATGATCCTGGCGTTGCTGACAATACCTGCAAACATAGTGATGCTCTTCACCCGCAGGTACATGAGGATCATTTTGCTCTCCACCCTTGTCAGCTTTGCGGGCATCAGTTCCGGGTTTGCCATCTCGTGGTTCACCAATCTGCCCACCGGTGCAACAATAGTGGCCGTGCTGGTGTTGTTCTGGCTGGTAGCCCGTACCATCCGGAGCCTGCAAAAGAGCAGCAGTATTGAGAAACTCAGAAAGAATAAAATATGAATGAATTTGATCTTTTGATAATCGGGAGCGGTCCCGGAGGATATGTTGCAGCCGTCAGGGCATCGCAGCTGGGGATGAAGGTTGCAGTTGTGGAGAAGGCAGAGACAGGCGGTATCTGCCTGAACTGGGGCTGCATCCCCACGAAGGCGTTGCTGAAGAGTGCGCAGGTACTGGATTACGCGAGGCATGCTGCCGACTACGGCATTAATGCCGGAGAGGCGCCGGCGCCGGACTTCGGGGCGGTGATAGCCCGCAGCCGGGGGGTGGCCGATGCGATGAGCAAGGGGG
>CAZHAI010000003.1:0-24838 GCA_964530645.1 uncultured Rikenella sp.
GGACTGTTTTAATTTTATGCATAGTTAAAATAAATTGCGTGTATTTTGAACACTTTTTAGATGTTTTATGGCTTAATTTACGGGACTTTCACATTTTTTAAGGAACTGAGAGGTCCATTGGAGGAAGGGTTATGAAGATAGAGGAATATATCGCAGAGCGACTTCGCAATGAGGGTGTGCGAAAGGTTTTCGGGATTCCCGGGGGACCCTCGATTCCGTACATGGAAGCTTTCAGGAGAGCCGGGATAGAGTTCGTCCTGACGGGTCATGAGGCATCGGCTGCTGTCATGGCCGATGTCACAGCACGGTTGACGGGAGTGACGGGTGTTTGTCACGCCACTTTCGGCCCCGGAGCAGTGAATCTTGCCTCCGGAGTAGGAGGAGCCCTGCTTGACCGCTCACCGGTAATTGCACTGACTTCCGAGCTGCCGGATGCATGGCTTGGCCGTACAGCCCAGATGAATATTGACAATCAGGCGTTGTTCGGCCCGTTGACAAAGGCAACATTCAGGCTCAGCGCAGAAAACGCCGCGGAAGTTGTCAACCGGAGTCTTGAACTGGCGAATGAGGAGTATCCCGGTCCGGTTCATATCGGTTTGCCGTCGGACCTGGCAGGCACTGAGGTTTTTAATAGTTTCTCCCCTGGAAAGGATGTGCGAGGGAGATCAGAAGAGGCAAGTGTCTCCTCCGGAGCGACACCCGGAGTAATACCGGGAAAGGCAGCCACTGATCCCGGATCGGAGTTATCTGGTGAAACACCGATTTCCGGATCCGGCACCCTGCATGGGAGAGCCGGTGTGCTGATAGCCTCGGCACGAAGACCCCTGATTGCCGTCGGCCTGACAGCCATGCGCACCGGGGCAGGGCAGACCCTGGTAAAGTTCCTTGAGAATCACCGTGTTCCGGTGGTTGTCACCCCAATGGCCAGGGGAGTGATCCCCTCAGATCATCCCTGCTTTGCGGGAGTGCTGTTCCACGCTCTAAGTGACCGCCTGGGCAGGCTTGTAAAGGCTGCTGACCTGGTCATCGGGCTTGGATATGACCCGGTTGAATATAACTATGAGTCATGGCTTCCGGAGGTGCCACTTGTTCACTTTGACACCAGGCCGTCGGATATTAGGATTAAGGGAGCAATTGAGATCGTCTCAACGCCGGACCGATGGTTTGAGAGCCTCGGTCCGCTGATGGGCTCATCTGAGATGACTGATCTGGGAGAGGAGGTCAGGAAAGATATCATCAACGGTCTTTATGCAAAAGCGTCCGGATTCAATCCGGTCACGGCACTGTCAGTTCTGAGGGAGGTGTTACCGGCAGGTACAACCGTCACGGCGGATGTGGGATCGCATCTTCATCTTTTGGGTCAGATGTGGGATGTGATGAGTGGCAGGCTGTTAATGACAAACGGGTGGTCGTCGATGGGATTCGGCCTTCCGGCAGCCATAGCTGCAGCCATGGCCGGAAACGGCGAGCCTGTTGTCTGCATCACCGGCGACGGCGGGTTTGTGATGCACGCAGGTGAGATACTGACAGCACGCCGGCACGGGCTGAACTTAATCACAGTCGTGCTCAGTGACGGGGAACTGAACCTGATCAGGATAAAGCAGTCATGGAAAAATGTCAACCCTTACGGGATACGGTTGTGCAACGGTCCGCTCTTTGGTGCAAACAGCTTCCTCGGAGCAGAAGTAATGCGTGTCACAGACGCAGGCGAGATGCATTCAGCACTCCGGAAGGCACTTCGCTCCGGAGGCTGCATGATAATTGAGGCCGTTGTTGACCCCTCCCTTTACAACGATCTGGTTGTGAGAAGCTGAACTAAAACTATTCTTCCTTCTCTTTCTTTACGGCCGGCTTCTTAGCCTTGGCTGCTGGCTTGGCTGCCTTTTCCGCCACAGCTTCGGGCTCTTTCTCAGCCTTCTTTGCAGCTGGTTTTGCCACGGTTTTGGCTGGTGCTTTGGGCTTGGCTGTCCTGGCCGGCTTCACAGCCTTGGTTTCTGCTGCTGCTATGGGCTTTTCAACTTCCTTTACTGCCCCTTTCGGCTTTGTTTCAAATACTTTCTTGTTTGCCTTTCTCTTGCGGCGGACACCAAAGGATCCTCTGATTATCTTTCCTCTTTTTGATTTCTTGTCACCTTTGCCCATATTATATTTCAGTTAGATTGTGAACTCAAAATTGCACAAACAACAAAAGTAGTAAAATTTAGCACTTCGGGATGATTTTATGTTAATAAATAAGGGGGTCTGTGCCGGGCCGGTAACCCTTCCTTTTTATTAAATTTGCTGATATGGCACTGAAGAAGCTGAGAATCTACGCTCCGGAGGTCACTCCCCGGCTGGAATATACAGCCGGCGTGATATTTGACCTGATTCTCGGTATCAGCTATGAAATAACCACCGACAGGAGGAAGACCGGCACCGGTCCGGCAATTATCTATTCAGACGAGAAGGTGAAGGATCAGTTTGTCATCAGGCCGTCGGGACTGCTTACAGCCACAGGTGTCAGTCACACTGTGCCTGATGTATCCCGGCCTGACGATATGCCTGTCATTTTCGCCTGCAGTGACGGAAGCATTCCTTTTGATCTTTTCTCAGCCGTCTTTTATATGCTCTCGAGGTACGAGGAGTATCTTCCTTTTTCTCCGGACGCTCATGGCCGCTTTCAGGGATCAGCCTCGCTGGCTCACAGGGGCGGATTCCTCCGTCTGCCTGTCGTTGAGATCTGGTCAAGATTCCTGGCGGGTGAGCTGGTAAAGCGCTTCCCGGTTCTTACAATTAAGCACAATGAGTACAGGGCTCTTGTGACGATTGACGTGGACCAGCCCTTTGCCTACCGCAGCCGCGGGTTTCTGCGCAGCATGGGAGGTCTTATGAAGGGTCTTGCCGGAACAGGTGCCAGGCCGGCCGACCGGATCAGGACAATGACCGGCAGCAAGGATGATCCGTACGACAGTTTCAACTGGATTGAAGAGCAGGTAAAAGTTTACAGGAGCGAAGCCCTTTTTTTCTTCCCTACAGGAGACCAGGGGGAGTATGATCACAATCCACCCTTCCGTGACCATGACTATGTGGAGATAGTTCGCAGGTACGACACAAAGTTCGGCACCGGGATTCATCCCTCATATCGCTCTGCGGGGAGAATAAAAACACTTAGGACTGAGACAGAGCGGTACTGTACTATAACCGGACATCATCCTGACAGGGCGCGACAGCACTGGCTGCTGCTGCGAATGCCGGAAACATACCGTGAGTATGAGGAGGCAGGCATAAGATATGACTACACAATGGGCTTCAATGATGAGCCCGGATTCAGGGCAGGGATATCCCGGCCGTTCCCGTTCTATGACCTGATGAGGGAGAAGAGCACGGGACTGACAGTAGTTCCTTTCCAGGTCATGGACGGCACTCTCAGGCAGTACATGCACCTTTCTCCCGAAGCGGCCGTAGAGGTCATTGAAGAATTGATACTTACCACCCGTAAGGCCGGAGGCCTGTTTGTATCAATATGGCATAACACATCCCTTAACGAAGGAAACGGCTGGGAGGGTTGGCGCAGTGTCTTCCGGAAAATGCTGGAGATGCAAAAGGTATGATAAACTACCTTAAAAACAGCGATATAGACCGGGAGAGGTGGGATGGATGCCTGAAAGATATTCCAGGGGTGAAGCCCTATGCAATGTCATGGTATCTTGATATCATGTCTCCGGGCTGGGATGCGCTTGTTGACGATGATTACCTGTCGCTCTTCCCGCTCCCGCGCGCAAGGAAGTACGGATTAAGCTACCTGGCAACGCCGGTCTTTCTGCAGCAGCTGGGGCTCTTCACTCCCGACGGCGACAGAAAAAGGATTGCCGAAGAGTTCCTCGCTTTCATGCCGGAGTTCTACAGACTAATCGACCTCTGCATAGGGCAGGAGGCAAGTGTGGCCGGATACTCCCTGACACCCAGGCATAACTACGAGCTGAAGCTCGATGAGCCATATGAAAAGCTATGGCTCAACTACATGACTGACTGCAGGCGGAATATCAACATAGCGCACCGCCATCCCCAGGAGGTGGTTGATGATGTAAAGCCAGGCGAGCTTATCAGCCTTTTCAGGAACAATACTGCTGCCCGGGCCGGAGTGAAAAGCAGTGAAAGCTTCAGGAGGCTCCATTCCCTGATGGATCACTGCTCGGCTGCAGGCAGCGGGAGGCTCCTGGGCGTGAGATCACCAAAGGGGAAGCTCCTATGGGGTATGTTTGTGATAGAAATCTTCGGGCGAACCACAATGCTTTTCACGGCAGGAAGCAGGAAGAGCCGTGAGCTTCGCACATCATACAATGTGATTGACTACCTGGTAAGGAGCTATGCGGGAACAGGACAGATCCTTGATTTTGCAGGGTCAACCGTGCCCTCCATAGCTATCTTTATGAGATCATTCGGGGGAGAGAGAACAACCTACTGGCGTCTGTACCGCAACACTCTTCCCTGGCCGCTGAGGCTGCTCAAATGATCAGAAGAGAAGTTCAATAACCTGGTCTCCGGTATCCGACTGGGTCAGTTTCCCGTTTTCACAGCGAAGGGTTCTCTCAGGGAATTTCTTGACAAGCGAGTGTTTATGCGTTGACATAATAACTGCCCTGCCGGTATTGCTGATGCTCTTGAGGAGAATGTGTATCTCCTCGGATGTCTCAGGATCCAGGTTGCCCGTTGGCTCGTCTGCCAGGATTATCTCCGGGTCATTGAGCAGTGCCCTGGCAATTACAACCCTCTGCTGCTCACCTCCTGACAGCTGGTGAGGAATCTTGAAGCCCTTGTTCTGAAGCCCCACCTTCTCAAGAACTTCCCTGATGCGGTCTTCAATTGCTATCTTATTGTTCCATCCTGTGGCCCTCAGGGCAAATTCGAGGTTATCATGCACAGACCTGTCAGTCAGCAGCTGAAAATCCTGGAATACTATACCCAGTTTTCTTCTGAGAAGGGGTATTTCCCTTTTCTTGATTGTGCGGAGGTTGAACCCTGCAACCCATCCTTCTCCCTCAGCAAGAGGAAGCTGTGCATTCAGCGTACGGATGAGCGATGTCTTGCCACTGCCTACTCTTCCGACAAGGTAGACAAACTCTCCCTTATTGACTTTCAGGTTCACGTCAGACAGAACCATGTGATCCTGCTGCATGATCGTGCAACTATTCAGTTCAATTATCGTATCTAGGGGAGTGGTCTCTTCCATCCGGAACGGTTTTTGTGCAAAATAAAAAAGAATTAACAATCAGCGGCATATATGTTGATAAAATGAGCTTGGAGGCGATTTTCAGAAGGTTATATAGTTGTACTTTTACGGCTGATGAAACTGCGCCGGAAAATCCGCGCAAAATGTTGTTAATAAGTAAATTACTTGCAAGGATGACTTGCAGGGCATCTCTGTTGGGAGAGGCTTACGAAAGGATAAAGTTATGAACAGGAAGATATCGATGGTCATTGTGGTCTCTTTAATTGCTGCCGGATCTGCAATAAGGGGACAGGTCTCATTCTCAGGGGAAGAGATGACCTCCCTGCTGAACAACGGTTATGAAATGTTCTCTAAAGCCAAGTATGCGACGGCAATAAGTCTGTTTGACAGGTGGCTGGAGACAGAGAAGGAGGGAGACAGGCTCAAAAGGTCTGACGCTGAATATCATGCCGCCCTGGCATCGATGAGGCTGATGAGTCCTGATGCCGAATTCAGGATGCAGCGTTTCATTATCGGCAATACAGAAAGTCCCATGCTTAACCAGGCAAGGTTCGAGTCAGGCCTCTACTGCTATCAGCAGCGCAACTATACCTGCGCCATCGAGTGGTTTGAGCAGACTGACCGGATCCAGCTTTCAGAAAAGGAACTTCCTGAATATCTTTTCAAACTGGGATATTCGCATTACAGGAGGGGTGATACAAAAAGGGCCCAGATGCTCTTCGCCGAGCTGATCAATGCTGACACAGACTACACCTCGCCGGCCATTTACTATCATTCGGCCATCGCCTATGAGAACGGCTTCTACCGCACGGCCCTCGAGGGATTTGAGAGGCTGAAGGGAGATGAGACCTTCGGAAGCATCGTGCCATTCTACATCACTCAGATCTATTACCTCGACAAGAACTATGACGGGATACTGGAGATGGCTCCCGCACTGATTGACCAGGCAGGAAAGACCCGTGAGACGGAGCTATACCGGTTCATTGGCGATGCTCATTTCCAGAAGGGTAATTACAGCGAGGCCATTCCATACCTGGAAAAATTTATAAAGGGTACAAAGCTCAGCGACAGGAATGATAAGTATGAACTGGCTTACAGCTATTATCAGACCGGTGCAATTGATCAGGCCACGAAACTCTTCAACGATGTGGTGGGACGCAGTGACATCCTCACACAGAACGCTTATTACATGCTGGGCTCCTGCTACCTTAAATCGAATGACAAGAAGAAGGCACAGATGGCTTTTTCCGCCGCGGCAGGAATGAACTTTGACCCGGAAGTGGAGGAGGAGGCTCTTTTCAACTTCGCCAAGCTGGCATATGAAAACTCCTATGCACCATTTGGTGAGGGAATCGATGCCCTTCACAATTACATCCAGCGATACCCGAATTCGGAAAATATCTCCGAAGCGTATGACTATCTCATTTCTGCCTACATGAGGCTGAAGAATTACCAGGCAGCCCTCAACTCCCTTGAGAAGATCAGCAGCAAGGACAACAGGCTCAGGGAGGCTTACCAGAAGGTGACGTATTACAGGGGGGTGGAGCAGTTCCGCAACAAGCAATATGCAGACGCAGTTTCAATGTTTGACAAGTCGCTTGTTTACAAGGAGATGAATTCTGAACTGATGGCTCAGGCCCTTTACTGGCGAGGAGAGGCAAACTATCATCTGGGAAGGAACGATGCTGCCGTAATTGACTGGGAGAGCTTCAGAAAGCTGCCTGGCGCCTCCTCAATGCCGGGATATGATCTGATTGATTACAACCTTGGATATGTTTTCTATAACGAAGGTGAGTACGCGAAAGCTCTTCCATATTTCATTGCATTCAGCAACAGGGCAGATGCACAGACAAGGCCTGATATTGCATCTGATGTGCGTAACCGTATAGCCGATTGTTACTACATAAGGGCAGATTATCCCTCTGCAATTGCCAACTATGACAAGGTGATTGAATTTGGAAGGCTCGATGCCGATTATGCAATGTTCCAGAAGGGATTTGCACAGGGACTGAGCAATGATAACCAGGCCAAGGTCAGCACACTTACCGCCCTTATCAATAAGTATCCCAAGTCTGCCTATGTGCCCAATGCCCTCTTTGAGAGGGGACGGGCATATGTGGTACTCGAGCAGCCGGCACGCGGAGAGGCTGACTTCACAAATATAATTGCATGGTACACGAACAGCCAGTTTGTGCCGCCGGCAATGGTGCAGTTGGGGCTCATCTACTATAACGCCGGGGAGAACGAAAAAGCCATTGTGCAGTTCAAGAAGGTCATTGAGAATTACAGAAACACTCCTGAGGCACGCAATGCAGTCAGCGGGCTGAGAAATGCCTATACTGACATGGATGATGTGGATGCATTCTTCGCATACATGAAAAATGTTGAGGGTGTTGGCGACATTGAGGCCACCACGCGTGACTCCATGACATACACAGCCGGTGAAAACCAGTATATAAAAGGCAACTGTGACAGATCATCCGAGATATTCACGAATTATCTCAGGGAATTCCCTGCAGGCAGCTTTGCCACCAACGCCAGGTTCTACCTTGCCGACTGCCTCAACAGGTCGGGCAAGGTTGATGAAGCACTTGATCTGTACCTGAAGGTCATCAGCGTGGGCAACAACCAGTTCATGGAACAGTCATTGCTTGGCGCAGCCTCAATCACTTTCGGGAAGGCTGATTACAAAGGGGCATGGTCTTTCTACGAGAGACTCGGCAACCAGGCCTCCAGTCCGGGCAACCGTCTCTTTGCAGGCCTGGGCATGATGCGATCGGCTTCTGCCCTGGAGGATGACGAAAAGGTCATCTCGTCGGCGGAACTGGTACTCGGTTCCGAAAATCTGACCGAGGAACTGGCACGCGAAGCTACATTCCTTACTGCAAAGGCCAATCAGAGGCTGGGCAACAATGCTGACGCACTTGATGATTACCGTCGCGTAGCCGCTGAGGTTGCCACGGTCTTCGGAGCTGAGTCGAAGTACCGTGTTGCCGAACTGCTGTGGGTGTCAGGTGACATTAGCGGTGCCGAGAAGGAGGCCAATGAGTTCGTAGACATGAGCTCACCCCATGCATACTGGACAGGCAAGACTTTCCTTCTGCTTTCAGACATTGCACTTAAGAAGGGAGACACATTCCAGGCAAAGGCGACCTTACAGAGCCTCATAGATTACTATACAATCCCGAATGACGGCATTATTGACGAGGCCCGCGCAAAGCTCGCTGCAATGACAGCCTCAGAACCGGCAGGCGCTTCCGCAACCAACTGATTCAATTGAACTGATGAAAGAGAAGGAGTAAGCAATGAAAGTAACAGGATATATAACGGCAGCAGCTCTCATGTTATCGGCGGTTGCAACCGCCCAGACAGAAGAAGAGACTATCAGGAGATCAGTCACCCTTTACAACCCGTATAAACCGTCACTTCAGGAGGCCGCCAAGAGAGCAATCCTTCCTGAGGTTGATGACACAACCACGGTAGCCATCCTTTTTGACTACGACTTCACCCCGGGATCATTTGTACCCGAGTATGCTGTAAGCCCGATCAAGTCGGCGGTACTTTCACCAGAACCGTTGGAGGAGCTGAAGAAGGGTTACGTGAATCTCGGGCTGGGCACATATCTCTCACCATTCCTGGAGATAAACATCTCCAACGGCAGGTCGAACAAGGGAGCCATCGGGCTCTTCACCCGCACTTACGGTTCTGCCGGAAAGATCGAACTTGAAAACGACAAACGGGTCAATGCCGGTTTCCTCGACAACCAGGCGCTGCTTTACGGCAGGAAATATTTCAGGCGCAGCCGCCTGGATGCAGATATCGATTTCAGGCAGATGACACGCCATGCCTACGGGTATGATCCGGCAGTGACCGGCTATGAGCCCGAAGGAAAGGAGATAAGGGCACTGTACTATGATGTCACAACCAAAGCCAGGTACTTCACAATGGAACCGGACTCGAGTGATCTCAACTGGGATGCAACCCTCAGGTATAACCTTTTCACGCGACAGGACAACGGCATGCAGCATAACCCGGGTCTGACACTCAGTGCAGGAACTGAGATGTTCGGGTTGTACGCAGGTGTGAATGCGGATTACGATCTGTACATGTTCGCAAAAGGAATCGACTACAAGTCGAGGAGTCTCTTCAGTCTGGCTCCGTACATCACAAAAGGGAACGAAGAATGGAGGTTCCGCTTCGGGCTGAAGATGGCAGCGGATATCAAGGAAAATCACGACCCCCTTGAAGGCGGTGATAAGAAGCTTTACATGTTCTTCTATCCTGATGCAATGTTCACCTTCAGTGTGATTCCGAAATTCCTGCGATTCACCGCGTCAATTGACGGATCCATGGAGAATAACCAGGCACGGAATGTAGCGTACATCAATCCATGGGTGATTCCCGGTGACACCATTTACAACCTGCGCAACACGGACAACGAGCTCAGGATCAAGGCTGGCATCTCGGGCGCGGTTAATGTCAGCGCCACATATGCTTTCGATGTCAGTTACAACCTGTTCAAGGACATGCTGCTCTTCATGAATGACACGCTGGGGGTTGGCAACTGGTTCGTTCCACTATACTCAGACGGCAGTCTCCTGAAGGTTCACGGCGGTTTGAATATCCCGATCAACCGTCAGTTCACCCTGTCACTCGACGGCAACTATTACGGGTATGACCTGTCGGGACAGGAGTATGCATGGCACAAGCCGGAGTGGGACGGATCTGTCAAGGGCTCCTATAATCTCAGGAATAAGATAATTGCTTCAGCTGAGCTCACTCTCATCGGCGACAGGTATGCAAGGGTCAGGGCACCTGAGGAGACCGTCAGGCTTCCTTTCCACCCGAACCTGAACATGGGCGTCGAATACAGATACACTCCCGACATATCCTTCTGGGTAAAATGTAATAATGTATCCTACAGCCGCTACTTTGAATGGAATTATTATCCACAGCGGAATTTCATGCTGATAGGCGGTATTTCATACAGTCTGTAGAGTACCAAGACAGGGGGAAAATTGTTGATATTTTTTCGTGAATAGTTCCCGTTTTCCGACGCTATATCGCCGGATTTTGCTACCTTTGTGTGATTTTATAAGTGACATATTGTCAAAGCTTTAAAAGCATAAAAAATATAATTTAAAACTACTTGTATGACTAATGAGGAACAGAGGCAGAGGAGCAGGGAGCAGGATGAGTATTCAGCCGACAGTATCCAGGTACTTGAAGGCCTGGAAGCGGTAAGGAAAAGGCCCGCGATGTATATCGGCGATGTGGGCGTCAGAGGTTTGCATCATCTTGTTTATGAGGTTGTTGATAATTCCATTGACGAAGCTCTTGCAGGGTTTTGTAACAGAATTGACGTTACGATCAATGAAGATAATTCAATAACGGTTGTGGACAACGGCCGCGGGATACCCGTTGAGATGCATGAAAAGGAAAAGCGCTCTGCACTCGAGGTAGTCATGACAGTTCTCCACGCAGGGGGTAAGTTTGACAAGGACTCCTACAAGGTATCTGGAGGTCTTCACGGTGTAGGCGTTTCATGTGTGAACGCACTCTCCTCCAAAATGGTTGTTGAGGTAATGAGGCAGGGTCAGATATGGTCGCAGACTTATGAAAGAGGCAAGCCCCAGGCGCCGGTGGCACCCATAGGAAAGTCCGACGAGTCAGGTACAATCACCACATTCATGCCTGACAACACTATCTTCCAGACGGTTGAGTTCAAATTTGATATCCTTGCCGCTCGGCTCAGGGAGCTTGCTTTTCTTAACAAGGAGATCCTCCTTACCCTTACTGACAAACGCGAGACAGCAGAGAACGGTAACGGCGAGTCGCATCCGGTGACTGAGAATTTCTACTCCGAGCGCGGACTCATTGAGTTTGTGGAGTATCTTGACGGTAACCGGGAAAGGCTGATAGACAAGGTGATCTACATCAATTATGACAAGGGAGACACCCCCGTTGAGCTTGCATTGCAATACAACACATCCTTCTCGGAGAACGTGCATTCATATGTCAATAACATCAACACCATCGAGGGTGGTACTCACCTTGCAGGTTTCCGCAGGGGGCTGACACGCACCCTGAAGAAATATGCTGAGGATTCGGGACTTACGACCAAGCTTAAGTTTGACATCAACGGTGACGACTTTCGCGAAGGGTTGACATCCGTTATCTCCGTAAAGGTGGCCGAGCCGCAGTTTGAGGGCCAGACAAAGACCAAGCTGGGCAACTCAGAGGTGATGGGCTCGGTTGATGTGGCTGTCAGCACTGCTCTTTCAAACTATCTTGAAGAGAACCCCAAGGATGCAAGATCGATTGTTCAGAAGGTGATCCTGGCCGCCACGGCCCGCCATGCCGCACGCAAGGCCCGTGAGCTGGTTCAGCGGAAGAATGTCCTCTCAGGCTCAGGGCTGCCCGGCAAGCTTGCCGACTGCGCTGACCGTGATCCTTCGGTTTCCGAGATATTCCTTGTGGAGGGTGACTCTGCAGGAGGTACTGCAAAACAGGGACGTGACCGCCGCTTCCAGGCAATACTGCCACTCAGGGGAAAGATCCTCAACGTGGAAAAGGCCATGCAGCACAAGATCTATGACAGCGAGGAGATAAAGAATATCTTCACCGCCCTCGGTGTCACAATTGGAACTGAGGACGACAGTAAGGCATTGAACACAACAGGGCTTCGCTATGCCAAAGTGATCATCATGACTGATGCAGACGTTGACGGGTCACACATTACGACACTTATTATGACCTTCTTCTTCAGGTACATGAAGGAACTGATAGAGAACGGGCACATATATATTGCCACTCCTCCGCTTTATCTTGTTCACAGAGGAAAAAACGAAAAGTACTGCTGGACTGAAGAGGAGCGTGACGCCGCCGTTCAGGAACTGGGACAGGGTAAGGAGTCTGCCGTTACAATACAGAGGTACAAGGGTCTCGGTGAGATGAATGCCGAACAGCTATGGTCTACCACAATGAATCCTGAGACTCGTACCCTGCGGCAGGTTACAATTGACAGCGCAGCAGAAGCGGACCACATCTTTTCGATGCTCATGGGTGACGAGGTGCCTCCGCGGAGGGAGTTCATTGAGAAACACGCGAAGTACGCCAATATTGATGCATAGTCTATTCAGGCAGCAGGCAATAGGCAATAGGCATTAGTGATATATTATTTATAATCAAATTATTGACTGCAAGACTGCAAGACCGCAGGACCTTCAGACTTTCAGACTTTCAGACTTTCAGACCTCAGACATAAAGCATGGAGATTTTTCAGACCGTATTTGACTGGTATATGGCCAATCTGAATTATTGGACCATATATCTGCTTATGACAATTGAGAGCTCGTTTATCCCATTCCCTTCAGAGGTAGTCGTTCCTTTTGCAGCATGGAAGGCAGGGGAGGGTTCACTGTCAATGTGGGGTGTACTGCTCTCTTCAACGGCCGGTGCCATGACAGGGGCAATAATCAACTACTACCTGGCGATATGGATAGGGAGGCCTTTGCTTTATCGCCTGGCCGGGACAAAATGGGCACATGCCCTCCTGATAACCCGTGAAAGCGTTGAAAAGTCAGAGAAATACTTCATTAAGCATGGCAAAGCTTCAACCTTCATCGGCAGGCTCGTACCGGCGGTCAGGCAGCTGATCTCGATTCCTGCAGGGCTTGCCAGGATGCACTTGGGCACCTTCCTGTTGTATACATTCCTCGGTGCGACAATCTGGAATATAATCCTTGCAGTTATTGGATTCTATGCGTATGACAAACGTGAATTCATCCTGCCTTACCTTGACTGGATCATGTACGGCGTTGGAGCACTGTTTGTGCTGTGGCTGGCCTGGAAAGGATACCAGATTTACAGAAAGCGTAACAACTATGTTAATTAAGCTACCCCTCACAAGCTTATCGGGGATACATGTAAAGCCTTCAGGCGGGTTGTAGTCCGGCTTTGCTACTCAGTGAGTTCGCCGGCCAGCAATCTCAGGCCAATCTCCGAGATCTTTGCCTGGTACAGGGCTGTGAGCCTCCTGTTGATTGCACTCAGATAATTGTTCTGGTATTCCCTGAATTCAAGTCCTGAGAGTGAGCCGAGACGGTATCGCTCCATTGCGATCTCAAGTGAGGCACGGGCTAACTCTGCACTCTGTGTCTCGAAATCTGCAACGATTATGTTGTTTCTGTAAGTATTGTAAAGCAGGTCAAGTTCACCGAGAATCTCGTTCTCAATGTCGAGGTAGGCAAGCCTGCTGCTCTCGGCCTCGATTTTGGCATTTGAGATTCTGCGGTTTGTCTCCAGACCGGAGAAGATATTCCATGACATGTTAAAACCCCAGTTCAGGCCATTCGTCTGATTGTAGGAGTCTGCCTGCCAGGGAAATTCATTACGGGAGAAATTATATCCTGTGCTGAAATTCAGCGTGGGATAGCGATCTGCCCTGACCAACTGCAGGTCATATACCGAAATCTTTTCGCCCTGCCGTGAGAGTATCAGCTGGTTATTGAAACTAAGAGTCCTCTGGCGCAGGGAATCCACGTCTATCTCAGGTGCGAGTATTATTGTGTCGTTAATGTTGAAGTTGATCTCATGCCCGGCATTGAGCAGGTTAGTCATGCGAATATACGAACTGATGACTGTCTCCTGCTGAGTGAGTACAGCCGAGCTGTCAGCGTTGAGGTCGATCCTTGCCTGCTGAAGATCAAGCCCTGAGATTACTCCCAGGAGGTACTTTTCTTCGGCATTCTCGTACCTCGATTTTGAGAGTAAAAGCGAGGTGAGGGCTGATTGCATCCTGTTCTGCTGAACTATTATATTGTAATACTCTGAGCAGACCCTCATGATGAGGTTCTCAACATTGATTTTCACTCTCTGGCTGCTCATTGCGAGCAGTTCCTGCTGCCTGCTGTAATCGGTAAACATGCCGAAGCCGTCAAACAGCCTCCAGTTCATAGTCAACCCGGCGTTATAGAGGTTTGTCCTGCTCTTGTCCGCTGCAACAGATGAGGACTCTGTATTATTGGTTGTCTGAGACTGCCTGCCCGTTCCGGTCACTGTAGGGAGGAAGGGAGCGAGTGTAACATTGTTGCCGGCTATCGTCTCGTCGTTACGGGTGATCTTGAGTGAGTAATTATTCTCCAGGGCCTGCATTATAGCCTCGTCAAGACTCATTGTTTTCTGGGCCTGGGCGAAGAGCGGGAAGAGGAGCAACAGTAATATGGAACTAAGCCTGAGGTTTCTCATTTGTAATAGTTTCAACGTTTTTTCTGGCCGCAAGGTAGCTGTAGACTGCCGGAACGACGAAGAGAGTTAGGAATGTGGCAAAGAACAGACCGCCGACAACAGTTACACCCATTGAGACACGGCTCTCGGCTCCGGCCCCGGTTGCCACGGCGAGAGGGAGAATGCCAAGTATTGTAGTGAGACTTGTCATGAGAATGGGCCTGAAGCGCGATACAGCGGCCTCCCTGACCGCATCCATGATGTTCAGTCCGGTTTGCTGCCTCTGGTTGGCAAATTCAACAATCAGAATTCCGTTCTTGGCCACCATACCGATCAGCATTATCAGGCCGATCTGGCTGAAGATATTCAGCGTCTGTCCTGTAACTGCCATTGTAAAGAGTGCACCGATCAGTGCGAGGGGCACTGTGACGAGAATGATTACAGGGTCGCGGAAGCTTTCAAACTGTGCGGCAAGAACGAGATAGATAAGCACAAGCGCAAGAACAAAAGCAAAGAGGAGGCTCGAAGTGCTCTCCACGAAATCCTTTGAATCTCCGGAGAGTGTGGTGCTGAAATCCTCATTGAGCACCTTGTCAGCAATCCTGTCCATCTCCTCGATTCCCTCACCCAGGGTATACCTGCCTGCCAGCCCGGCTGAAATCGTGGCAGAGTTGAACCTGTTATACCTGTAGAGCTGCGGCGGAAGGCTGTTTTCCCTGACGGAGACTATATTGTCAAGCTGGATAAGCTCACCCTTGTCATTGCGTACATAAACGTTTATAAGGTCGGATGGATCATTCCTTTTTGAACGGTCGAACTGGCTCATTATCTGGTACTGCTTCCCGTCAAGGATGTAATACCCGATGCGTTGTTCGCTCATTGTGAGCTGCAGGGTCTGGGCGATGCTCTGTACACTCACCCCCATCATCGAGGCCTTCTCGCGGTTGATAATAACCGTCAGCTCCGGCTTGGTGAACTTGAGGTTCACGTCACTGGCCGAGAAGTAGGGACTGCTGGATACCTCAGCCATGAAATCGGGGATGACTCTCTTCAGGTCATCAAGGTTCTTGGCCTGTATCACATACTGAACGGGCAGTCCTCCGCGCCGCGAACCAAAGGTCTGCTGCTGCGAAACGATTGTCCTTGCGCCTGTAAGCTGCCTGACCAGTGGTGACACTGATGTTGCCACCTCCTGCTGCGATCTTTTCCGTTCATCGATGTCAGCCAGCCTTACCCTGATATTCGCGGAGTTGCCGTTTACCATCATCATGATGTTGTCCTGTTCCGGAACATTTTCCCTGATTACAGGTACAACGGTTTCGGCATAGGTCTGCATATAGTCGAAAGTGGTGCCTTCAGTAGCAGTTGCATTGATGCTGAAGTAGCCCCTGTCTTCCAGGGGTGCCATCTCAGATTTGAGTGTAGACCATATCCAGCCTATCAAACCGGCAACAACCACAATAATAATGAGCGCCCAGTGTCTTTTTTTCAGGAACGCCGAAATGGCTCTCCTGTAGATATTTTGCATCCCTGAGAAGAAGGGTTCAGTGGATTTGTAAAAACGGCCTTCCATTGCATTGTGCTTCAGTAGCCTCGATGAGATCATCGGTGTCAGTGAGAGAGCAACGAAAGCTGAGATTGTAACTGCACCAACGATCACGAGGCTGAACTCCCTGAAGAGCCTGCCTGTGACACCCTGAAGGAATACAATAGGGAAGAAGACAGCCACAAGCGAGATTGTTGTTGCAATAATTGCAAAGTAAATTTCGGTGGAACCTTTTTTTGCTGCCTCCATCGGCGACATGCCATGCTCTACCTTTGTATAAATATTTTCCACAACCACGATTGCATCGTCAACAACAAGTCCGATTGAAAGAACTATGGCGAACAGTGTCAGGATATTAATTGTAAATCCGGCGATGTACATAACGAAGAAGGCGCCAACCAATGCCACAGGGATCGCAATTACAGGGATGAGTGTTGTTCTCCAGTTGCGGAGGAAGAGGAATATCACAAGTACAACAAGCATGAAGGCTATAAGGATCGTGTGTTTTACCTCATCAATTGACTTGCGTATATAGATCGTGTTATCAAAGAGCACCTCTGCCACAACATCCTCCGGGAGGTCTTTCTTCAGGCTTTCAAGCACCACAAGAGCGTTGTCGACAATGTCTATGTAGTTGGCACCGGGCTGAGGTACGAGGATCACGTTCACGGAAGGTATGCCGTTGACTTTGAGGATAGATCTGATATTTTCGGCATCAACTTCTGCGCTCCCGATGTCCCTGAACTTCACAACCCTGTCTCCACTCTTGGTGATGATCAGGTCATTAAACTCCTCTACTGTCTTCAGTCTGCCCAGGGTCCTGATCGTGAGCTCGGTATTGTCTCCCTCGATCCTTCCTGACGGGAGCTCGATGTTTTCCCTTGTCACCGCATTTCGCACGTCCAGGGGAGTAAGTCCGTAAGCGACAAGCCTTGAGGGGTCCATCTTCATCCTGATTGCAAGTTTCTTTGAACCCCAGACGCCGACGTCACTGACCCCTGATATTGTCTGCAGGCGCTCCTTGAAATTTATCTCTGCAAGATTGCTGATCTCAATCAGTGAACGTGTGTCGCTCCTGAGTGATATGGCGAAGATCGGCTGGGCATCGGCATCAGCCTTCTGAACAACCGGCGGGTCAACTTCCTGCGGCAGGCGGCGCATTGCACCGGAAACCTTGTCGCGTACGTCATTGACTGCAGTTTCCATCTCAACTTCCAGCTTGAATTCGACTGTGATACGGCTCGATCCGTCACTGCTTGAACTCGAAATTGACCGGATACCCTGAACGCTGTTGATAGCCGCTTCCAGGGGCTCCGTTATCTGAGTCTCTATTACATCAGAGTTTGCTCCGGGAAAAGAGGTCGATACCGTAACGATGGGGGGATCCACACTGGGATAGTCGCGGACTCCCAGGTATGTAAACCCAATACCTCCCAGAATGAGAATTACAAGGCTCATTACTATTGTGAGGACGGGTCTTTGAATGCTTAGAGACGATAGGCTCATCTGGTACTGTTTTGATTTACAGAGGTTCGGTTTCCGATTACAACTCTATTAGATTCACCCTTACCGGCATATTCTGCCTGAGCTGCATCAGACCGCCTGTAATGACTGTATCTCCTGCGCTGATGCCTGAAAGAATGTCTACCATTGTCTGCGTCCTGGTGCCTGCTACAACCGGCACGAGAGTGGCTTTGCCGTTTTTGAAGATCCATACCCGTTTTTCGTTCATATCCGGTACAACTGCTTCCGTCGGGATCTGGATGGCATTGTTCTTTTCGTCGGTTATAAGCACCAGGTCGGCAAACATCCCCGGTACCAGTCTCTTATCCCGGTTGTCATACCGTGCCCTGAGTCCGATAGTTCGGGTTGCTTCGTCAACCCGGTAGTCGATTGCATAGACGGTTGCAAAAAACTCATCACTGTAACCCTGTGCGTTAAAGGAGATTCTCTTGCCCATCAATTGCTGTGATACATATTTCTCCGGAATCGCGAATTCGAGCTTCATCTGTGAGTAATCGATGAGGTGAGCTATCTTGACCGAGGGTTGCACATAGGTGCCCTCGCTTACAAACCGGAATCCAATTGTGCCGTTGAAGGGGGCTCTCACCTCCGTCTCGGCTATTCTGACCTTCAGCAGGTTTATGTCTGCAAGGATCACATTGTAGTCTGTCTGCAACTGGTCAAACGCCTCCCGGCTTACGGCGTCCTTGGCGAGCAGAACTCTCTGGCGCTCAAGCTTCTCTGAGAGCATTTTCTCCTGAATCTCAGCCCGTTTCAGCTGTGCCTGCAGATCATCGTCGTATATCTTTACAAGCAGGTCTCCCTTTTTCACCACCGATCCTTCCCTGAAAAAGACGCCGGTCACCTTTCCTGCCACCTTGCTGACAATGTCAACCTCTTCGTTGGCCAGCAGGGTTCCTGCCGACCTGATACCGTTTGTCAGATAGGAGGGCTTTGCAATTGTGGCTGCCACCGGAAGTATTGCTCCCGCCTGTCCTCCGGGTTGTCCCCCTGACTGTCCGCCCGGCTGCCCACCGGGTTGTCCCCCCGTCTGTCCGCCTGCACGCTGTCCCTGTCCCTGGGAAGCAGCCTGTCCTTGTCCGCTGGATGCGGATGCAACAGAATCTTTCTTCAGGTCCCTGTCGCCCCAGAGCCCCAGACGGGGACCGGCAAACATTATTGCAAGAAGCAGCGGAATACTGGTCCACAATGCTATTTTAGTTCCTTTTTTCATCTACAAGGTATATACTCTGTTTTAACCCGCAAAATTAGGGGTTTATTTAAATCCTTATGTTAAAGTATATTAAAACGGAAATGAAGGCTGAAACAAATTCTCCGGCTGATTCAACAATGCCCCTTCAGTATTTCAGGATAATCTCTCTCACTACCTTTTCCATATAATCGGTTATCTGCCGTGACGGGACTGTGAAACCGTTGGCAAAGGTTGTGAAAGCGATCCTTCTTCCGCTGTTTGTCGTGAAGTAACCGGCAAACGATTTTGCACTTGTTATCGTACCCGTTTTTGCCACTACTCTTCCCTGAAACATTTCATCACGGAAATAGTTCTTCATAGTACCGGAGACGGCACCCATCGGGAGTGATGAGACGAATGCCTCCGAGCAGCTGCTGTTGTTCATATGGACAAGAAGCCTTACAGTCATCAGTGCACTGATGTTGTTGTTGGATGAAAGTCCTGACCCGTCAAGAATCACCGCTTCATACGGTTCGCAACCGATTGAATCGAGAAAATGCCTTATAACAGCTGACCCGGCACTGAATGTGCCCTCTCCAAGTATCTCATAGCCTAGATGTTTTCTGATAGCTTCGGCATACATGTTGACGCTCTCGTGGTTGGTGACCTTTATTATCTCTGCCAGAGGCGGCGAAGCAGTTTCGGCAAGCCTGACAAACCTGTTTCCTTCAAATGCAACCCGTTCCGGCGACGGATCACCGTCAACATCAATTCCTGCGGCACGTATGGCAGCATCAAGTCTGCCGACCAGTGCCATCGGCGGATCGGGGATGGAGGTTCTCAACACCACACTGCTGTCGGCAGGCACGCTTCCGGTTATCCAGGCCATCGTGGAGTAGGGGGCAATGAAGATGTCACTCCTGTTGCTCTTCCCGGATGAGACAAGGTAATTTGTGATATTGATACCCTGGCCGTATTCCTCAGTTGAATCGATTACAGCCGGTTCGCCTTCAGACCGGCCTGTGATATAAATATTGTATTTATTGTCATTGAAGTTTATGTCATACACTCCTGCTCCGTAATAGTAACCAAGGTCACCCCAGGCCCATCCGTCAGGTGCAGGACTGAAGTCGTATATCGATTCTGCGGCAGCAACCCGGCCCCTGACGCGCCTGACTCCTGCGTCCTTCAGCGCCTGAACCCATGCATCTGTAACATCCCCGTAGTGTTCCCGGAAATATTCCGAACCGAGAGCAGGATCACCTCCGCCGGCAACGACGACATTGCCGTCAAGAACACCTTTTTTGCTGTTGAATTCCCCTGAAAGGTAAAGGCTTGTTGTATAGCGGTAGCATGGTCCCAGCAGTGACAGTGCCACTGATGTGGGGTAAAGCTTCATCACGGAGGCAGATGACAGGTTACGTTCAGCGTCATGGCCGAAAATTATCTCACCGGTCACTGCATCGGCAAAGCAGAAGGAGTAGGAGGTGCCTGTCAGTGTTGTGTCCGCCAGGATGGAGTCCATCACTTCCCTCTGGCCGTTAATGCTGACAGTGAAAAGCGAAGCAAGGATCAGAAGAGCCAGATGTCTGATTTTCATATTTTTTTGTTTTGTTCAAGGGTCGAAAGCAGTCCGCATGCGGCGCCGATATCCTCACCGCGGCTGGCGCGGATGGTTGCCGTGATGCCTTTGGCACTGAGGCTGTCACGGAAAGCCTCCATCTCATGCTGGCCCGGGCTGGAGTAATCAGCGCCGGGTATGTTATGGAAACGGATGAGGTTGATGCGGCAGCGAATGCCGTTAAGAATCCGTGCCAGTTCCCTGACATGAGCCGGTGTGTCATTCAGTCCCCGGAAGACTATGTATTCAAATGAGACCCTTCTCTGCCTCCCAAAATCAAAGGCTCTGATGATGTCCAGCACCTCCTTCACCGGGTGTGCTTTCTGGACCGGCATCAGGGCCTGCCTCTCCTCGTCGAAGGGTGAATGGAGGCTGACGGCAAGATGGCATTTGCTTTTCTCAAGGTACTCCCTGATCCTGTCCGTTATCCCGATAGTGCTGACTGTGATGCGGGTGGGGCTCCATCCGTAACCCCAGGCGGAGGTGAGTATATCAAGGCTCCGGAGTACCTCACCGAGGTTGTCGAGGGGCTCTCCCATACCCATGTAAACGATGTTGGTGAGCATGGCATGCTCAGGGATGCTTCTGAACTGGTTAAGGATCTCGTTCGCGGTCAGGTTGCCCTGGAAACCCTGCCTGGCAGTCATGCAAAAACGGCAGCCCATGCGGCAACCGGACTGGACTGAAAGGCACACGGTGGCACGCTCACGGTCAGGAATCCAGGCAGTCTCAATGAACCGGCTGCTGCTTACCGGGAAGAGGTATTTTTTAGTGCCGTCGCTTCCTGATGCCACGGATGAGGGAGGGGTGAGGCCGGTCTCATAATTTTTCTCTAGCAGGGTACGGGCAGTGAGGGAAAGGTCGGTCATTCCGCTGATCTCAGGGGCTCCTCTCCTGTAGAGCCATCCGGCAATCTGTTTGGCGGCGTACGGAGGCAGCGAAGCGGCCACCGTTATGGCGGTAAGCTCATCCAGAGTCTTCCCGAAAAGTTTCTCCCTGTTCATCAAAAGCGGTATGCGGCTTTTTCGAGGTCCCTGATGTTCCTGAATGGCTTCGGCGGCTTCAGTTCGGCATTCAGGAAGTTGTAAATATCAAGCCTGATCCCTCTTGCCTCCCTGTAATCCATCCTGTCGAATGAGTGGCCTCCGGGCATCTCCTCGAAAATCCTGTACTTGAAATTCTGCTTGTCTGCAGCCTTCAGCGACTTGATCAGGTGCTCCACCTCAAGCACATTCACATCCTCATCATTTGTGTTTGTGTGGATGAGAAGGGGTGTATTGCGGTAACGGTCAACCTGCCATGCAGGCGAGCGTCTCCGGTACTCCGCCACATCCTCGTCAGCCGTCTTCCCGATGTGGTAGGGGGCTGAGTAGAGATCACGGTACTCATCATCCTTGTATCCCATCCGGGCTATCACATCGCTGACAGGAACCCCGGCAAAGCAGGCTTTGTAGGCCTCGGGATGGTCAAAGATACAGAAGAGCCCTATCAGCCCTCCGTGACTCCATCCAATGACACCCACACGGTCCTTGTCGACGATATCGTAGTTTTCGATCATATACTTTCTGCTGGCGTCCACATCCTCAACCTCCAGACCGCCGTAATCAATCCTGCGATACATTCCGGCGCCGTAACCCGTTGATCCCCTGTATTCTGCTGCAACGACTATATATCCCTGTGAGACCATTTCACGGATAATATGGGTATAGTAAGTTGTAAAATTGGCATGCACTCCCCCGTGAGGCAGAACAAGCAGGGGGTACTTCGCCGAAGCATCTGCATCACGCGGGATAAAGACGTAGCTCCAGAACTTGAGCGGGTTTCCTGCGCCCTGACCGGTGGGATTGCTCTCCTTCGCCGGAGGAGGACCGGTAATGTAAATCTTGTCGACAAATGCCACATCACCCACTCTTTCAAACCAGAGCAGGTCATCGATGTTCTTCTCAAGAACATCCAGGCGGTGGTCAAGCGCCTCAAAGTTGCTGTTCGAATTATTAATTGCATTCATCAGTTCGGTGTTCCCCGGCTGCGATGCAATGTCCTGCAGCAGGGAGAACAGAACAGTCAGAAGCAAAAGAGTTTTGAAGTAACTGGTTCTCATATATTTATTGAGGTTAAATTTCTATTTCGCCGTTAAAAACGAAGGTGGCCGGGCCGGTCAGAAAAATGTCAGATGCCCCATTTTCCGTCAAGAGGAACCTTACTGAGAGGGTACCGCCCCGTGCTATTACATCTGTCTCAGAGGTGACAATTTTTCCGGTCCTTGCTGCCGCAATGGCAGTTGCCGTGATTCCCGTGCCGCAGGCCAGTGTTTCATTTTCCACACCACGTTCATAGGTACGAACAAACAGTTTTCCGTCAATTATGCTCGCCAGGTTTACATTCACTCCCTCAGGGGCATAGGACGGAGACCAGCGCAGCGAGCTGCCGATCGTGACAACGTCGATGTTCCTGTTGTCATCCGTGAAGACCACCAGGTGGGGCACACCGGTATTCACCAGGATACCGTCAGGTGTTTCTCTGAGCCCGGTCACATCGGTAATTGATATCTCTGTTTTACCGGGGCCGGCCGGGCGTGCAGTATGCATTCCGTCTCCAGCCATGAACTTCAGGTCACGGAATCCTGTAATATGTCTCATTGCGAAATGAGAGGCGCAACGGGCGCCATTGCCGCACATTGCACCTTCGGATCCGTCCGAATTATAGTAGAACATCCGGAAGTCAAAACCTTCAAACTCCTCAACAAGCATCAGCCCGTCAGCACCGATGCCAAATCTCCTGTCGCATAATTTCCTGATAAGCAAACTGTCAGAGTGGTCGATGACTTTGGGGTTGTTCTTAACCAGGATGAAATCGTTACCGGCACCTTCGTATTTGTTAAACTCTGTTTTCATTTCGTTAATTTGAAGTTAATTATCTTCAGATAAGCCCTGTAATCTGTTAAATAATCGAAAATTTGCTAAACAATTACTATGTGGCGGGGTTGTAAAGATATTAATCTTTTGGGCAGGCACGCTATTTGATGAAATGAGGCGGAACAAAGACAGAATTTTAAAATATTATTAGCTATGAAAGGTAAAGGTTTGATAACTACGTTGCTTGTGGCCCTGTTCGGAGCGCTTGCAGGGCTTTTTATCTATACCAGGTTCCTTGACAGGGACAAGCTTGTCATTGGGACTGAGAAGGAGAAGCAGGCTATTGAGGAGAATGCGCGGTTTACATCGATGGGATCCCAGTCAGGGGTGAACGACTTCACTTTTGCTGCTGAACAGACGGTGCATGGGGTTGTTCATGTCAAGACCAAAACCACAGTCAGTTCATCCTACTCGAATCCCCTTTATGAATTCTTCTATGGTCCCGGTTCGGCACAGCCCAGGGAGGTGAGGGGCTTCGGATCAGGAGTGATCGTCACTGCTGACGGTTACATAGTTACAAATAATCACGTTATTGAAGAGGCGGATGAAGTGGATGTGACGCTGAATGACAAGCGCACCTTTGCTGCAGAAATTGTTGGCCGTGACCCCTCCACTGACATTGCAGTGCTCAAGATCAAGGCTACCGGGCTCCCGTACATAAAATTCGGCAACTCCGATGCAATACGTTTGGGTGAGTGGGTTCTGGCAGTAGGTAACCCGTTCAATCTCACATCAACTGTCACTGCCGGGATTGTCAGTGCGAAAGGAAGGAGTTTTGGACTGATAGACAACAAGTACCGGATTGAGTCATTCATTCAGACCGATGCTGCTCTCAACCAGGGTAACAGTGGCGGGGCTCTTGTGAATGTGCAGGGTGAGCTGCTGGGTATTACAACCGCAATTATATCGCCCAGCGGGGCCTATGCAGGCAACTCTTTTGCTGTTCCGTCGTCTATTGTAAGGAAGGTCTATGAAGATCTAAGGGAATACGGAGAGGTTCAGCGCGGACTTCTGGGGGTAAACATAACTGATGTTACTGCTGAACTGGCCGCACAGGAAAACCTGAAGGAGATAAGGGGCGTTTTCCTTACAGGTGTTGTTGAGGATGGCGCGGCAAAGGATGCCGGCCTGGAAGAGAAGGACGTGATAATCGGAATCAACGGCGAAACCGTGGAGACAACTTCTGAACTGCAGGAGAAAGTCAACCGTTACAGACCGGGTGATAAGCTGGAAGTAACTTATCTGAGAAAGGGGAGAGAATACAAGAAGAATGTAGTTCTTCGCAATATTGAGGGCGGAACCGGCGTTGTAGCTCCCGGGACACAGTCCACATCGGTGTTCGGCGCCACATTCACGCCGCTCACCACAGGCGAGACAAGTCAGTATAAAGTAACAGGTGGTCTAAAGATCACGTCTATATCGGATGGCCGGTTCAGGGATCTTGGTCTTTCGAAAGGGACAGTCATCATTGACGTGAACGGCCAGGATGTGAGCAGCACTGCAGATATCCGCAGGGCTACGAATGATGGTAAGAATCTGACCTCGGTTGAGGGATTCACGCCGGATGGGATGTACTTCAAGTACCAGACCAGGCGGTAGCAAGGAAGGTCAGACCTAATAGCCG
>CAZHAI010000004.1:0-24085 GCA_964530645.1 uncultured Rikenella sp.
AGGCCATGTTCACCCTGCTCAGGTCAGACGGCTTCACAATCAGGTGCTGATAGATCAGCATGCCAGTGAAGATTACCGCCCCGGACCAGTAGATCCATCCTGCTCCGCCGGCAATTCCGGCAAAAACCACAAGCGCCACGGAACCCAGGTGCAGGGCCGTTGAAACGGCAAGCGCCTTGCCTCGCGACATTACCGCAGGAATAGAGTAGAGCCCGGTCTCGCGGTCAAACTGGTCATCCTGAAGCGAATAGATTATATCAAAACCACTGACCCATGTCAGGACCAATAACGAATAGATGAGCGGCAGCATGCCAAATGTACCGGTGACAGCTATGTATGCCCCGATTGGCGCCAGGCTGAGCCCCAGCCCCAGGATCAGGTGGCAGAGGGGGGTGAACCGTTTTGTATAGCTGTACCCGAGGACAACCAGCAGGGCCACCGGTGAGAGGATGAATGTCAGTCTGTTCAATAAGGCTGCGGCAACAATGAACAACAGTGAGCTGGCTATTACGAAGATGAGCGCCTGCCGGCGCGAAATCTTCCCAGAGGGAATCTCCCGGACAGCGGTGCGGGGATTGAGTGTGTCAAACCTGACATCAGCCCAGCGATTGAACCCCATTGCTGCACTGCGGGCAAAGACCATGCACGCAATCACAAGGAGGAAAGTTCTAAGGGAGAATCCGTAACCGGGCTCTGTGGCCCCGAGGAAGTAACCGGCAAGAGCAAACGGCATCGCAAAGACAGTATGGCTGAATCTGACCAGCGAGAGATAATCATTCGTCCTGTCAAGCAGTTTTTTCATCGCAGTGTTGCGCCGAATTCGCGCTCAAAGGCTTTTACAATTGCACCCATTGTCTTCTCGATACTCTTTTCGGTGAGAGTTTGCCTGTCATCCCGAAGAATGAAACTGACTGCATATGATTTCTTATCCTTTCCAATAGATTCACTCTCGTAAAGATCAAACAGATCGACCTCATGCAGAATATTCCTCTCAGTTTTGAAGGCCAGCTCGCGTATCTGGCTGAACCTTACTGACTTGTCGAGCAATAGCGCCAGGTCCCGGCGTACCCATGGGTATTTCGGCAGCTCGCTGAAACGGATTGTCCGGGCCTTGATAAGCCTGATTACGTTCTCCCAGATAATCTCGCCGTAGTAGACATCCTGCCTGATATCAAACATTGAAAGATATTTTCTGGAGACTTTACCGAAGGATGCAAGGTCAATGTCACCCGCACTGTATTTCATTCCTTCTGCGAACCATCGGTGACTCACTTCCGTACCTGTAAGATCGCGTCTTGAGATGCCGAATCTTGACAACACCGTTTCGACATAGCCCTTGAGATGGAAAAATCCTGATTGCAGTTCCGGGGCGTTCCAGCGCTTCTCGTTTATATTCCCGGTCAGCGACAGGGCAAGTATCTGGGTCTCGGAGAAGTTGTCGGTTATTTCCAGGGTACCTTTTCCCTCTTTTCTGGCGTATGTGTTTCCAAGTTCGAACAGCCTCAGATTGCTGTTCTGCCTGTTTATGTTCCAGGAAATTGTATTCAGCATTCCGGGCAGGAGGGAGATCCGCATGACATTCAGATCACTGCTGAGAGGGTTTGCAAGCCTGACAATCGCCTTTACGTCAAAATCGCCTGTTGTCTCATACCAGGCCGCAGGAGAGAGTGAATTGCACATGATCTCCGAGAAACCGTTCCCTGAGAGCAACTCCGCCATGTTGGCGGCCACCTTCTCACGGTCAGGTCTATCCGTGTGGGAAAGCATTGAGTGCATCTCGCTGCTGATGCTTATGTTATCATAGCCGTAGATCCTCAGGACCTCTTCGGTGACGTCTGCCTCCCGGGTGACGTCGACACGGTAAGAAGGTATCTCCAAAGTCAACTTTCCGGGCTCCTCACCTGTAATGTGAATGTCGAGGCTCCAAAGGATTGTCTTGACTGTCTCCAGGGGTATCTCCTTGCCAATGAGACGTGCCATGCGGTCAGTTGAATACTTGACCACAGCTTTTCTTACCGGCGACGGATAAATATCAACAATGTCACCGGTTATTTCGCCTCCGGCGATCTCCTTCACAAGCATTGCAGCCCGTTTCAGGGCATAGAGAGTCATCTCCGGATCAGTGCCTCTCTCGAACCTGTAGGATGCGTCTGTGTGCAGGTCATGCTTTCTGGAGGTCCGCCGCACCGATACCGGGCTGAATGTGGCGCTCTCAAGAAACAGGTCCCTGGTGGCAGCCGTTACCCCCGACTGCAGTCCGCCGAAGACTCCGGCGATGCACATGCCTTCCTCCTGGTTGCAGATCATCAGGTCTGATGAAGACAGTGTGCGCTCCACACCGTCAAGAGTAACGAATTTTGTCTTTTCGGGCAGATGCCTGACCCTTACGGTGCCGCCTTTTATTGCTGCAACATCAAAAGCGTGAAGAGGCTGTCCGGTCTCATGCAACACAAAGTTGGTGATGTCAACGACGTTGTTGATGGGGTTGAGTCCGATTGCCCTCAGCCTTGTCTGCAGCCATGCCGGTGAGGGTTCTACCCTAATGCCCCTTATCGTCAGTCCGGAGTAACGTATGCAGGCTTCAGGTGCCTCAACGCTGATGCTGACGGCTCCGTTTTCGTTTTCTTTCTTTAGCCCGGTGATCTCAGGCAGCTTTGCCCTGACGGGCTTCTGAAGGTTATAATATGCTGCAAGAGCGCGTGCCACGCCGTAGTGTGAGCTGCAATCGATCATATTCGGCGTCAGGCCTATCTCAAACACGGTGTCAGTTGTCACCCCAAAGTAATCTGCTGCGGGCATGCCAATCCTGGCAGTGCTGTCAAGCACAATGATTCCCTCATGGTCAGTGCCTATCCCCAGCTCATCCTCGGCGCAGATCATCCCCTCAGAGAGCTGTCCGCGGATCTTTGACCGCTTGATCTCAAACTGCTCATTGCCGTGAAAGACCATAGCACCCTGGCGGGCTACAGCCACCAGCTGCCCGGCAGCAACATTGGGCGCCCCGCAAACGATATGCAGCGGTTCGGGCCCTCCTGCATCCACTGTGGTGACACTAAGTCTGTCAGCATCGGGATGCCTTTCACAGGTGAGCACTTTCCCAACTACTATATCCTTCATGCCGCCTCTGACTGAGACCCACTCTTCCATCCCCTCCACCTCAAGTCCGAGCGAGGTAAGAACAGCCGAGAGCTCCTCGGGACCCGCATTGAAATCGAGATACTCCCTGAGCCAGTTATAAGAAATCTTCATTACTATACTTTTATCTGAATTTTTAACATGCAAAAGTAAGGAAAAAAGGTTTGCGGCATCAACGAGCCCGCTATTAAAAGCAACCGCAATATCATTATATTTGCACGTCAACAGGAATGCAGATGAAACTAGAAAAGAACGATAAACTGATACTCATTACAAATGATGACGGCCTGTACGCCGGAGGCATCAAGACCCTCATAAGGATCATGGAGGATTTCGGCAAGTTGGTTGTCATCTCGGCAACAGAGAGCCGCAGCGCAATGTCCCAGGCCCTGACTGTCAAACAACCGTTGAGAGTCAAGCTCATCGATGAGGACGACCGGAAACAGATCTATGCCTGCAGCGGCACTCCGGCTGACGGCATCAAGCTGGCGGTCAACCAGCTCCTTGAACGGATGCCCGATCTGATAGTCTCAGGCATCAACCACGGCTCCAACGCCTCCGCCAGCATTCTCTATTCCGGGACGATGGCCGCTGCACTCGAAGGCTGCCTCTACAACATCACCTCCGTGGGATTCTCACTGAACAGTTACTCCTCCTCGGCCGACTTTTCGGGGTGCGAAGAGTATATACGCAAGATATGTACAATGCTTCTTCGTAATCCTCTTCCGACAGGTATATGCCTGAATGTTAACTTCCCGGCACTGCCAGCCTCAGAGATAAAGGGAATGGTTGTGGCACGCCAGGCCTCCGGCAACTGGCAGGAGGAATTCGAGAAGAGAAAAGATCCCGCCGGAAAGACTTATTACTGGCTGACAGGCAATTTCATCAACCATGAGCCGGATGCATCCGACACTGACGACTGGGCAATTCAGAACGGGTACGTTTCAGTTGTACCTGTCACAACGGACATGACGGCATACAGTTTTATGGAAACACTTAAATCCAGCCTTTGAAATGAGGTTCACTCAAAAATTCAATAATGCAGTCTCCGGAGTAGTTGCAGGAATTGTGGTCCCTCTTATTGCTTTCCTGATCTTCTACCTTTTGACAAACCACGGTCTCTCAATCTTTGATTATTTCAAAAAGGTGGAGGATGCCGGGAATATCTCCGAGATTATGAGTGTCTCCGTCTTCGCCAATATTATAATCTTTCTTGTCTTCAACCGCTTTGACATGCTCAGGGCCTCCAAAGGAGTGCTCGGGATTACAATCATCTGGGCTTTTGCGGTATTCGGAATAAAGCTGTTCTAGCATGAGGTATTTCATCATAGCAGGCGAGCCATCCGGAGATCTTCACGGTTCCAATCTCGTGAAGAACCTTCGTCTGGCTGACCCGGCTGCTGATATTTCCTGCTGGGGTGGCGAGATGATGAGGGAAGCCGGAGCACGTCTCCTGAAGCACTACCGCGAGACAGCCTTCATGGGCGTGTGGGAAGTGCTTGTCAACATCCGCAGGGTGAAGGCTAACTTTACCGAGTGCCGCCGCCAGATAACTGAGATGAAACCGGATGTTGTAATCCTGATTGATTACCCTGGTTTCAACCTGCGAATGGCCCGCTTTGCAAAGGAGTCGGGCATAAAGGTTTTCTATTACATATCGCCCAAATTCTGGGCCTGGCGCGAAGGAAGGGTAAGAAAGATAAAGCAGTATGTCGACAGGCTTTACATAATCTTCCCGTTTGAAAAGGATTTTTACAGGCGTCATCAATATCCCGCCGTCTTCCTCGGCAACCCGCTTATTGATCACGTTGAGGGTTGGCGAAGCCTGGCCCCCGGCCATGAAGCGCTGAAAGCTGCCCTTGGTCTTGACAACCGGCCGGTAATTGCTCTGCTCTCGGGCAGCAGGCTCCAGGAGGTGAGCAGGATACTTCCTGTAATGGCTGCTGCCTCACCGGCATTTCCCGATTACCAGTTCGTTGCGGCGGCGATGGAACATTTGCCGGCAAAGCTCTACGAAAAGATCGCATCCGAATATCCGGTGAAGATCATCACCGGCAAAACCTATGACCTGCTGGCCGTGTCCGAGGCGGCACTGGTGACATCGGGAACAGCCACCCTTGAAGCTGCCCTGTTTGACGTACCGCAGGTGGTTTGTTACAGCACCAGCCCCCTTACTTACTCGCTGGCAAAGTGGGTTATCAAAGTACGGTTTATCTCATTGGTTAACCTGATAACGGACCGGGAAATCGTCCGGGAACTGATACAGGGAGAATTGAACCTAAAGAGACTTCATAAGGAGCTTTCCGATATTCTCTCCACCGGCTACAGGTATAAGTTGATGAAGAAGGATTACAGCCAGCTGAGGGAAATGCTCGGCGGCAGCGGGGCATCCGGGAGGGTGGCTGAAGATATTGTCAGGAACCTTGCTCATAAAAGCGAATAATGAAGAGAAGGGCACTTCTGATAATTCTTTTCCTGATTCCGGCACTGGCAGGCTTCTCACAGATATCCATCCGCATCTTTGCCCGGACCAGGCCATCATCTCTCTTCTTCACTGCTGAACGGGGAATATTTGTGCTTCATGACGGTGCCGCAGGAGTGGTGCGGATCAGTACCGGAGATGTCATGGCTGTCAGCATGCACGGGAAGAGGATCATATACAGGACCCTGTCAGGAACAGGTGGGGCTGCCGACTCGATTACCTTCATACCTGCTACTGCTGACGCTCTGTTTTCAGTTCGTGCTCCGGGCAGCGAAGAGCCTGAGAAAACCCTGGAGGGAACACTGAAGATCAAACCATTCCCGGGCTCATTGCAGATTCTGAATATCACCGCAGTGGAGAACTGTCTTCCCGGCGTGGTACGCGCCGAGGCTGGCAAGTTTGGTCCTTCAGACTATTTCAGGGCGCAGGCCGTTGTTGCCCGGACGTACATTTACAGGAATATTGACAGGCATGAGCTTGACGGGTACAACCTGTGCGATGATATCCATTGCCAGGTCTATCCGGGGGTGGTTACTGACAGCGTGATAGTGAATGCCTGCTGTGCCACTGAGGGAAAGGTCATCACTGACCGTGACAGCCTGCTTATTGAGGCAGCGTTCCACGGAAACTGCGGAGGTGAGACGGCATCCTCATCTGACGTCTGGCTGGCAGGTTACCCGTACCTGGTCAGTGTCAAAGATCCGTGGTGCAGTTACTCCGCATCATCAACATGGAGCAGGAGCATCCCACGGGAGGAGTGGAACAGCTTCCTCAGATCAAAGGGGATTACCCCGGGAGGAGAGGGTACACTGTACACGGGAAAGGGACCGGCCCGGGGAAGAACAATAAGACTCACAACTCAGGGGAAGACCATCACAAGCGAGGAGATTAGGATCCGCTTCGGACTGCGGTCAGCTTACTTCACACTCACTCCCGCCGGAGACAGCATTGCAATCAGCGGCAGGGGATACGGTCACGGCGTGGGCCTGTGCCAGGACGGGGCGAAACATATGGCAGAAAAGAAGATGACCTTTGACCGGATAGCCGGGTTCTATTACCCTGGAACCCTCATTGTTGACATCAAAAATGCCAGGAAGCCGGCGAGGCCATGAAAGATTTGGGTAATTTTACAACAAACACGAAGTTATGTTCAGTCTCTTCAGAAAAGAGGTAGCAGGTTTTTTCAGTTCCCTTACGGGCTATATTGTCATGGTAGTCTTTTTGCTGGCCAACAGCCTGATCATGTGGATTATGCCGGGTCAGTGGAACCTGCTTGACAGCGGCTATGCCGGACTCGATCCGCTTTTTCTGCTCTCCCCATGGTTGTTTCTCTTCCTTGTTCCTGCAGTTACAATGAGACTCTTCTCAGAGGAGCGAAAGGCCGGAACTATAGAGTTGCTCTGGTCGCGCCCTGTTACTGACGGCGCAGTGATCTACGGCAAGTTTCTCGCATCTCTATTCCTGGTGCTCCTCGCCCTGCTGCCATGCATTGTCTTCGTCATTTCAGTCTGGGTCCTGGGTGAAACGCCGGGTAACCTGGACAGGGGAGCAACTGCAGGGTCCTTCATCGGGCTCCTCCTGCTCGCCGCTGTCTATTCGGCCATAGGGCTCTTCGCCTCATCACTGACTTCAAACCAGGTAATATCGTTCATAATTGCCGCAGTAGTCTCATTCATAATGTTCAGGGGCTTTGACTCGCTGGCCCTCCTTCCAGCCCTTTCGGCATCCGGTGAAGAGATCTCAGCGATTGGCATCAATGAGCACTACAGGTCGATAAGCCGAGGGGTGCTCGACATACGCGACATCGCTTATTTCCTGTTCGTCACGGTCCTTTTCTGCGAGGTGGCAAGGATCACTCTCCGCCGCAGCAAACTGAGAAAACCGTTCCTCATTGTCGCTGTCGCAGGCGCTGCATGCATAATTCTTTCATTAATCCATATCCGGGTTGACCTCACGGAGGACAGGCGGTTCACCCTGGCGGAGCCGACGAAACAGATACTGAAGGAACTTGACAGGGAGGTAAAGGTTGATGTATACCTTGACGGAGAGCTGCCCATCGCCTTCAGAAAATTAAAACGGAACGTGGAACAGTACCTCGATGAATTTCGAATCACATCGGGGAAAAGAATCAAATTCGATTTTATCAACCCTTCGAAATCACCTGACAGGGAGGAGCGCGACCGCACTCACAGCGATCTCATGAGCCGCGGGCTGAATCCGGTCAATATAATGGCGTCGGACGGCGAGGGAGGAAGAACACAGAAGATGATCTTCCCCTCTCTTACAGTCACCTCCGGGGAGACTGTAATACCCGTTAACTTCCTCAGGAACAATCCGACACTGCCTCCGGAGACAAACCTGCTTCACTCAACCGAGGGTCTTGAGTATGAGATCATCCAGGCAATCGCCACCGCAACATCTGATACGGTTCACACTGTAGCCTTCCTGGAAGGTCACGGGGAGCTTGAAGAAATTTTTGTTGCTGACCTGACACTTGAACTGGCGAAGTTTTACAACATTGACAGGGGTGTGATAGGAGGCCGGCAAGGCATGATTGACAGGTATGCGGCCATAGTCATTGCTGCCCCAGGTAAGGAGATGGATGAGAAGGATAAGTTCATAATTGACCAGTACATCATGAACGGCGGGCGGGTGCTCTGGCTTGCAGAGGAGGTGACAGTGAATGCTGACAGCCTGGCCGCAGGAGCAACCGTCGCCCTTTATGAGCCTCGGGCAATCAGTGACATGCTCTTCAGGTACGGAGCCAGGATCAACCCGGTGATAGTCCAGGCTGCCGAATGCATGCTTATCCCTCTGAAGGTCTCCAACTCCGGCGGTGATGCCCAGTACGTTCCTACACCGTGGGTGTATTACCCGCTGCTGCGGCCGTCACAGGATCACCCCATAACACGGAACCTGAACAGGGTAAAGGCAGAGTTTGCTGGTACGGTTGATACGGTGGGCCGTGACACAGGAGTGAAGAAAAGCATCCTGCTTACCACCTCGCCGGAGGCACGGACAGTCATGCCTCCGGTGCTGATCTCCCTTGAGGAGGCCGCGGAAACCTTGCCCGATGAGATGTTCAACGCCGGCCCTCTGCCTGTGGCAGTGCTTCTTGAAGGGACTTTCCGGTCGGTCTTCGAAAACAGAATGGTGGAAAGCATCATGGGTGAGCCGGGACTGGAAGCTGTCACACGTAGTAAGCCAACTAGGATGATTGTAGTTGCTGATGGTGACATAATCAGGAATGAGATCTCATGGGCCGGTGGCAACCCTGAGCCGCTCACTCTCGGACTTGACAGGTACACTATGCAGACCTTCGGTAATAAGGACTTCCTCGTGAACTGCATCAACTACCTCGTCAATGACAACGGACTCATTGAAATGCGCTCAAGGGAACTTAAGCCGAGACTGCTGGATCAGGCAAGGATAAAGCAGGAGAGGGGAGTGTGGCAGATCGTGAACACGGTGGTACCGCTGATTATCATCGTCCTCGCCGGTGTGGCCTATAACCTGCTGAGACGCAGGCGTTATTATTCGGTTAAATAAATTTGTTTGAGGGTAAGATATTTTTTTGTAATATTGATAATCCGGTGCTGAAAGCAGACAATGTTTATAATCAATAAGTTGCCGGCACCAATGATTAGTTTTCTGAATAACTTAAATGACTGACAATATGAAATTTGTTGTATCAAGCACAGAACTCCTGGGTCACCTTCAGGCAATAAGCAGGGTGATCAGTTCAAAGAATACCCTTCCTATTCTTGACAATTTTCTGTTCAATATCAGCGGCAATGATTTGGAGATCACGGCTTCCGACCTGGAGTCGACTCTCATCACGCACATGCGGCTGGACAATATCACCGGAAGCGGAACAGTAGCCCTGCCTGCAAGGATACTGCTTGATACCCTGAAGGAATTCTCCGAGCAGCCTCTCACTTTTGACATCAACCCTGATACAATGGCTGTTGTTATCAACTCGGAGAACGGCCGTTTCAGCATCGTGGGACAGAACGGGATCGATTTCCCGGTGCTGCCCGTGATCAAAAAGGAGAAGCGATTTGGCTTCAATGTGCCTGCCGAAGTGTTGCTGGCAGGGATCTCCCGCACACTCTTTGCCACTGCCGATGATGAACTCCGTCCCGTCATGGGCGGCATCCTTGTAGAGGCTTCCGCCTCAAGGCTGACATTCGTGGCATCCGACGCCCACAAGCTTGTAAGATACCAGAGGAGCGATGCCAAAGCAGATGATGAAGCATCATTCATCCTTCCGAAGAAGCCCGCTTCACTGCTCAAAAATATCCTCCCCAGGGAGAGCGGTGTGGTTACAGTTGAGTTCGATGACAGAAACGCATTCTTCAACCTCTCCGACTATAAGGTGGTCTGCCGTCTGGTTGAAGGCAACTATCCAAACTACAACTCAGTCATCCCGAAAAACAACCCGAGAAAAGTTCGTATTGACAGGCTCGAGTTCTATAATATTCTTCGCAGGGTTTCAGTCTTCTCAAACCAGGCCAGTAACCTCGTGAAGCTCCAGTTCACACCGAACCAGATAACCGTTTCGGCACAGGACGTCGACTTCTCGATCTCAGCTTATGAACGTCATACCTGCCTGTATGAAGGTGACGATATGGAGATTGGCTTCAAGTCGGTTTTCCTGCTTGAGATCCTCTCAAACATAGCATCACAGGATGTCGTGATCGAACTGGCTGACCCGACAAGGGCCGGGCTCTTCCTGCCCGCAGAGTCTGCAAACGAGGACGAAGACCTCCTTATGCTTCTCATGCCAATGATGATCAACGCCTGAGAAAAGAGCGAAAATGGAATTAAACTTAAGGAAACCCCTGGTCATCCTTGATCTCGAGACCACCGGGGTGAATATCGCTTCTGACCGTATCGTCGAGTTCTCAGCCCTTAAAGTTTCCCCGGAAGGTGGAAAGGAGTGGCTCACGCTCAGACTTAATCCCGGAATTCCTATTTCGCCGGAAGCGACACGTATTCACGGCATCACTGATGCGGCCGTAGCAAATGAACCGCACTTCAAGGATGTGGCAAAAAGGATTGCCTCCTTCCTGGAGGGAAGTGACCTTGCCGGATTCAACTCAATGAAGTTTGACATCCCGATACTGTGCGAGGAGTTTCTCAGGGTGAACGTCGATTTCAACCCGGCGCGCCACAGGTACGTTGACGTCCAGGTGATCTTTCACAAGAAGGAGCAGAGGACCCTCAGCGCAGCATACAAGTTTTACTGTGACAGGGAACTGGAGAATGCCCACAGTGCTCAGGCGGATACAGCAGCTACCTATGAGATACTGAAGGCTCAACTTGACAGATACCCTGATCTTGAGAATGACATTGACAAACTTTCTGCCTTCAGCGCCTTCAATAACAACGCTGACCTTGCCGGACGCATCGTCTTCAATGAGCAGCGGGAGGAGGTCTTCAACTTCGGCAAGCACAAGGGCAAGCCGGTGGCGCAGGTCTTCAGGGAGGAACCGTCGTACTACTCATGGATGATGAATGGCGATTTCCCGCAAAATACAAAGCAGGTGATCACTGCCATCAAGCTGCGCTCGTTCGGAAAAGCCTGAACCCGGGATAAATATTAACTGCCCGGATCTGAAATTCATGAAATTATGAAGATTATCTGTGTTGGCCTGAATTACCGCAAGCATGCAGCCGAGATGGGACGCCCGCTCCCTGAGGAGCCCATGGTCTTTCTCAAACCTGACTCCGCGCTGCTGAAGAAGAACAAACCGTTTTTCATTCCCGATTTCTCGAAGAACCTCCAGTATGAGGCCGAAGTGGTTTTGCGTATCTCCAAACTGGGCAAGGGAATTGCCGCAAGGTATGCTCACCGCTATTTCGATGCACTGACTGTCGGGATAGACTTCACCGCCCGCGACCTTCAGCATAAGTTCTCCCAGGCGGGACATCCGTGGGAGCTCTCCAAGACATTTGACGGATCGGCCCCTGTCGGAACCTTCCTGCCAGTTGAAAAGTTCTCCAACACCAAGGATATCGGCTTTACCCTGGAGGTAAACGGGGAGACCAGGCAGGAGGGAAATACTTCGGACCTGATCTTCAGCTTCGCAGATATAATTGAATACGTTTCAAGATACTACACTCTGAAAACGGGAGACCTCATTTTCACGGGAACTCCTTCAGGTGTGGGGCCGGTAAAGAAGGGTGACAATCTTGTTGCCCGCCTGGCCGGTGAGACCGTACTTGATTTTTACGTCAGGTAAGTTTCCGGGCTATTTCCGCACCGTGCCTCTTCACGGCAACAATTAACCGCTCAAGGTCACCGTCATCCGTCATGGCGTTCATAAGAGCTGTACGCAGCCATATTGCTCCGTCCAGCTCTGTTTGCACGAGGTAAAATTCACCGCTCTGAATCACTGATTTCCTGATCATCCGGTTCAGCTCGTTCAGTCTGTCAGCTCCGGCACCTGCCGGCGCGTACCTGAAACAGACGATGTTTGATTCAGGTGTCACGGCCAGCTCCATTTCAGCTGTCTTACCTATCGCATCACCAAACCTCCTTGCCAGGTCGTGCCTGCTCTCAACATACCTGCCCAGCGCTTCTTCGCCGTAATATTTTATTACTGCCCATGCCACGATGCCGAGACCGCTCTTGGTGCATTCAAGTGTTCTTCGTGCGCTGTTGTACCACTCATTGCCGTCGTGCTTCTCGAAGAGATATCCTGCCTTCTGGGCAAAGGTCTCATACGACCTCCTGCCGTCGCGGAATATTACCATCGTATTCAGACCCGGGGTGAGAAGCATCTTGTGGAAGTCGATCACAACTGAGTCGGCAAATTCCAGCCCCCTGGCCAGGTGACGGTATTTCTCCGAGAACAGGACACCCAGGCCGTGGGCACCGTCTACGTGGAACCACAGTTTGTTTTCGCGGCAGAAAGCTGCAATTTCTTCCAGGTTATCATAGGTGCCGGTTGCTGTGGAACATGCGTTGGCTGCCACACATATCACCCTGATACCCTGATCTTCAGCCTTTTTAAGAGTCTCGCCAAGCAGGTCAGTCCGCATTGCATAGCGACCGTCATACGGAATGCGGATGACGGATCTGCCTCCCAGGCCTATCACCCTTGCGTTGCGGGAGATACTGTAGTGCGACTGGTCAGACACAATGATGCCAACAGGCCTGTCATGCCTGACGCCCTCTTCCCATATGTTGTATTCACTCATTGCCTGGCGTGCCGCCAGCAAGCCTGTCAGGTTGCCGGCACTGCCACCGTGGGTGAAGATACCGTCGGCATCCTCACCGAAGCCGATGAGCTTCGAAAAGTACCTGATGACGTTGCGTTCTGCAGCCATCGCGGCAGGCCCCATCTCGTAGACTGCCACGCCGTTGTTAAGCAGGGTGGTGCACATTTGGGCAATTATGCCAGCCGTCAGGGGAGGTGAATTCTGGTGACCGACAAACCTCGGATGATGCATGTGATTCATGTCACTGATGACCTTGCGGATGAACCCGCCAAGCGGCAGGTTGAGATTGGAAGGAGCATCAAAGTCATATTCCTTCACAAGGTCGTCAGGTTCCCTGTAATTAAGGACAGGAGTATTGCTGCGTGAGGTTGAATCGCCTAGGTAATCGGCCAGACTGTCTATCAGTTCATGTCCGTATTTGCGGAATTCCTCACTGTCATATGTATTACTGAGCTTATTGTCTGCCATTTTCTTCAATTCCGGGTGTTCAACAATTTTCCGGCATTCATCAGCCTGCCGACAGGGTAGAGCCTCGTCCTCTTCTCCAGTTCCGAGGCGGGAGTGTGCTGGTACAGCCACTGAAGCTGTGCCACAGGATCTGAAGCCACCTTTGCATCCTCACGCTTTGCCTTTTCAAAAGCTTCGCGAAGGGCCGGATCGTGGTCAAGCAACTCCTTGAGGTGACTCTCGAAGCCCCAGACTGAGTACCAGTCCTGTCCCTCAAGGAATGAGTCGAAAAAGTTCCATGCGAAGAATCCTGACTCGCTCTGCGGCTCAAGCATTGTGACGATGTACTTGTTAGATCTCTGGTTTACCGGGACGATGTAGTCACCCTTGAAGAATTCAACCTCCTGGGTGACCGGCCTGACCTGCACTTTACTGTTGAAATAGTGTCCCTGGGTCGCTCTGCGCGCAGGTTCGAAACCGTCAATGTAATAACTTTCAACCGTAAGGACTGTGTCATTCTGCAACTGGTGCATCTCCACCCCGTTGACAGCAAGACGTTCAATGACTTCCTCCCATGCGAAGGGTACAATGTATGCATCCGGGACTGTGACCGTAATCGAAGGGTTGAAATAATTATAGTACCTTATTGTCTCGGTATAAGGTTTCTCCCGGTTGTAAAAACCTGATTTCCTGCCGGTTATTGGGGCAGTTGCCTCCTCGTAACGATAGCCGTGGTACTCAAGGAAGTCCCATTTTGTGGTGTCCTGTTCCCAGTCAAGCACAATTTTTTCTGCCTCCAGGGTGCGATGATTAGCTTCAGCACGGAGCCTCAATATTTCCTTGTGATTCAGTGATGTATACCGTACCAGTTCTGTGATGAACTGCAGTGTCCCCTTTACTCTCTCGGGATAGGGTTTATAAACGAGGGTCTCGGTCATGAAGCCGAAGGAGTTGAATAGTGCGGAGTAGCCGGTTGAGTAGTATGCGTGCTCCTCGAACCCTGTAATTCCCTTGATCTCGCCTCTTTCAGTGTACTGCACGTATGGTACCATCTCATTCTTCTGAGCCTCCTTCATCCGGCTATAAAGTTCCTTAAGCATTTCATTGCGGAAGAACTGCTCCATCTCGGGGAACATCTTTTCCGGTTGTGTGGCAATGAGTGTCACGGTGAACTGGTGATCCGAGCCGTTGGTTGTATGTGTATCGAGGAAAACGTCAGGGTCGAGGAAGCGATAGATCCCGGCGAATGCACGAGCGTCGCGTGAGTCCTGCTTGACGAAATCGCGGTTCAGGTCGAGGAACCGTGTGTTTCTCCTGGCTCCCTTCTCATCCGGACCGTTCTGGTTGATGCGCCAGTAGCGGCTGCGGGTCAGTGCACCTCCGATGTTATAAACCGGTATGATTGCAACGGAGCAGTTTCGCAGGTATTTCTTCAGTCCGTCCCTGTTGGCAAGCAAGTCAGCTGCAAAACGGGCACTGGCATCAATACCCTCGGGCTCACCCGGGTGTATGCCGTTGTTTATGAGTACTATGGCTTTGCCTTCCCCATGAATCTTCACAGGATCGCTCTCGCCGTCGGAGGATATGATGAAGAGATGCAGCGGTTGTCCGGCATCGGTCATACCCATCTCCAGCAGGGTGGCTTCATCGTATCTCTCATCCAGATCCCTGTAGAAACTGATGGCCTCCTCCCATGTAAGGCTATGATTCTCTTCATATTTCAGTTCCGGGGTATCTGTGCGCTGTTGCGACCAGAGGCATGCAGCAAGTAATGTTGATAGCAGGAGGGTGATGAGTTTTCTTTTCATCTGGCTTTACTTGTGAAGTGGTTGATAACTGTAACGGCCCTGTCTCTCATCTCTTCAACGAGATCAGGGAACATGTGATAAGTTGATTCAAGATGGCTGAGACGCGACATAACGTTTGGCACAATCATACCCGGAATCTCCCCGGCAGGGATGCCTCTTATTGAGTATATCTCCTCGTACCGGCCGATGCCAGTCTCACCGAAGGCGTCCATATCATCCGCAACGGACAGGATGGCAGCCAGCGATGCTGGGTCTGAGTAGCCAGGGTAATTCTTGTTGTCATGCATCTCCACTGCATTGAGGATCTCGAGGCGGTCTGCGCCGGTGATCCCCGCCGTGTCGAGGAAGGCGCTGCATATCTGCCTGCTCTCCCTGCCGTGATCGGGGCCGCGGTTGACGGTCAGCCCCGTATCGTGAAAAAATGCTGCAATTATGGCTTTTTCTGCCATCCCGGGATCATTTACCAGCCCCGCCTCATAGAGCCTCTCAAGCAATAGTGCGGCGTTTTCCCAGACTCGTTCATGATGAAGGTGGTTATGAGAGGGGATGTCAGTGCCTGAAAAGAGTCTGCAACACTCCTCTGAGAGAAGCGCCCTGTACTTCTCCTCTGCTTGTTTGATGAACGGATGCACCATGCCTGAAAACAAAAAAAGCAAAAGTAGGAACTTTTGCTTTTTTGTCCCCTATAAGAATAAGAATTAGCGGGCCAGCATACTTTCAGCAAGATCAAGTATGGTAGTGTCTTCCAAAGTGACGATTCCTCCTTCGGGTCCTTTTTCAATATGGATCCCGGCACTCTGCCCGCGATCAAAGTTCCAGCCACCGAAATAGTTCCTGACGGTCTCCTCTTCCATATCCAGCTTATCGGCTATCTTTCTTATGCTCCCGTCAGGAAGCTGATCCTTGATCTTCCTCAGTTGTAAAAATGTCAGTGTTCGTGCCATGATTTATTATGGATATATTTCTCCAAATATACTAAAAAAATACTTGTCCGCGGAAATAAAAGAGACTCTTTAAAGTTATTTTAACATTTTAGATTTCAATAGATTGTATATCCCGAATAATGTATACATCGTAATCTCCAAGGTACTCAAAACCTGCCTTTCTGTAAAGTCTGACTGCAGCCTCGTTGGTTCTGTGGACTTCAAGCTTCACCTGGTATCCCTTTTCCTTTACAAGGCGAAGCGATTCCCTGAGCAGCTCTGCCGACAGCCCTCGTCCCTGGAAGGCCGGGGCAATCCCGAAGTGGTGCATATGCAGACGTCTTCCGTCAAATGTAAGCCATGAGGTGCCTGTAACCTTCCTGTCGTCATCCTCCTCGCACATCACAAACATTGCGCCTCCCATTGCAATGCTTCTTTCTATTGTGGCTTCGTCATCGCCTCTCTCGGGCCTGCTCAGGCCCGTTGCACTCCAAACCTTCATTATACCCGGGAAGTCGCCGTGCATGTATTGCCTTACCTTCATCCTGGTCTCAACCTTAAATAAGTACCATATGCCTGCTGTCAGGCTTGTCGCCGCTGCCTTCGCTTATGCTTTTTCAGCGGCCACAACGTAAAGCTGTCCCTGTTCTTCTCTCCTTACTACTATCTCCGTACCTCTTGTGATAAAGCCCGTCTCAGCCACTGCAGGATAAACATCATCTCCAATCCTCACCTTGCCTGACGGTTTCAGGACCGTATGGGCAACACCGGTACGGCCGACGACTGACTGAAGCCTGGTGGTGTCAAAACTGACGAATCCGTCTGCCTGGTTTACCGTGGTCTCGAGGGCCAGGCTGCCAAATAACCGGTTGGGAGCAAAAAGTTTCCGTGATAGCCAGAGGGACAACGCAATGGAAATGACGGCCGATGACAGGACAATGGCGAAGGCGCCTACTATTTCTCTTGCTCCGTCAACCGAGGGGCCGAACCTGAAGACGATCTTGTCGATCATCACAAGGGCCAGGCCGGTCACGATGCCGATCACTCCCAGTACTCCGGTGACACCGAAGCCGGGGATGGCAAATATCTCCACAAGCAGGAGAATTATTCCGGCGATGAATATTACGAGGTGCCAGTTGGCGGCCACGCCTTCAAGATAGAGAGGGGCGAAATAGAGCAAGGCTGCGAATCCGGCTGCGGCCAGGGGAAAGCCCACGCCTGGCGACTGCAGTTCAAAGTATATACCCCCGATTATAAGCATTATAAGCAGGCCTGAGACAACGGGATTGATGAGAAGCATTATAATCCTGTCAACCAGCGTCAGCTTCAGCTCCCTGATAGTGTATTCCCTGATTCCTGCGCTCTGCAGAACAGCCTCAACGGTCTCGGCCTCGCCCTCGCAGAATCCGTATTTGATTGCCTCCAGTGTTGTCAGCGTCAGCACCTGGCCTGTGTCAACAATTCCTTCAAGGACTATAGAGGGGTCCACCATTGCCTGCGCAATCTCGGGGTCACGGTGCCATACCCATGTGGTGTCACCGTTTTCGACCACCGGTTTCTTGCCGTGGGCTTCGGCAGTGGCTCTCATCATTCCGCGCATGAACGACTGGTATTTGTCGGGCATTTTCTGACCGGTCTGGTCGACTACTGTGGCAGCGCCGATACTGGCGCCCGAACGCATGTAGATGCTATCGGCAGAAATGGCTATCAGAGCTCCGGCGGAGATTGCCTGGTTGTCAATGAAGACAAGAACCGGGATGTCATAGTTGAGTATGAGCGTGCGCATTGAGTCGGCAATGTCAACCTGCCCGCCGTATGTGTTCATTTGTATCAGCATGAAGTCGGCATTGACCGAGTCAGCCTCGGCAAAGCTTTTCTTGACACTCCTCCAGAGGGGAGCGGCAATGTTCTTTTTTATATCGCACTTGTAGACCACGGCTGTCGTATCCGGACCGGTCTGTGCAGTTGCGTATCCGGCTGATAAAGAGACGACGGCGAGGAGAATTATAAGGTTTACAGTAAATCTTTTCATGGGGTTATTTTTAATTCTTTTATATATCCTGTGAATCTCGCCAGGGCTTCACGCTTACGGTCATCAAGCAGGTAGTCCATGTTATGATTAAGGTAGAAGATGACCTCTTCGGCAGTGGCTGAGGTACCCTCGCTGAGGAGGTCCACTGACTCGTTCCTTCTCACCAGTCCTTCACCCAGCGCTTTATTGAAGAGCGATGTGAATTTCTCCGGCAGCTTGCGCGTTGAAACCCAGCAGGCAAAGACAAAGGGCAGCCCGGTGAACATCTTCCACTCCAGCCCCAGGTCAAGCCTGTATCTGAAGTGACGGGCATATTCAAAGCAGCGGTCGCCGATCATGACAGCAGCCTCTCCGTACCGCATCGCAGTTATATCGAACTCTTCCGGCGCCGGCAGCCACCTGTACTCACGCTTCCAGGCTTTCGCAGCCAGTATCCGGCAGAGCGTAACCGAGCTCCTCGAACGGTAATCGAGATATATTGTGGAGATCTCCTCAAACGGAGTGTTGCTTACAAGAAGCACAGTGCGCACCTCTCCGTTTGTGCTGAGACAGAAATCGCCGACCAGATGGTACTCCTTCATCCCTGCAATCATTGCCACAGGAATCAGTCCCAGATCGCTCTTCCCCGCTATCAGCCTGTCAGCGCACTCCGAGGGGTGGCACACCTCCAGGTCAATCATCTCCGCAACCTCACCGTCACGCAGACCTATCATGAACGGATAGCTGTTGATATACTTGACTGCAGAAACCCTTATCTTCTCCATCTCATTTATTCATTCCCCGAGTAAATGCAAAGGTTCAATTTTTTTAGACCAGTACAAAATAGTATTTTTGATTTTTGATTCACGGGTTAAAACGCGGTGAGGAGACAGATATATGGACCGTTTAATGGCAATTTCTCCGGTCGACGGCCGGTACGGTGAGAGGGTAGGGGAACTGGTTCCCTTCTTTTCCGAGTTCGGGCTGATGCGCTATCGCGTAATGGTAGAAATTGAGTATTTCATAGCGCTTTCGCATGCGAAACTGCCACAGTTCGAAGGGTTTCCGGCAGTGAAGGAACGGGATCTGCGGGATCTCTTCAGCTCCTTTTCCCCGGCTGACGCTGAATTCATAAAGCAACAGGAGGCCGTCACCAACCATGACGTAAAGGCTGTTGAATACTTCGTAAAGGAGAAGGTGACAGCTATGGGTCTCGGCAAATGGTCGGAGTTCGTACATTTCGGTTTAACATCGCAGGATATTAACAATACAGCAATGCCGATGGCCATCCGCGATTCCGCCAGGGAGGTAATGAAACCAATGCTTGTCGCTCTGCGCGAAACGGTCAGAGCAATGTCAGAAGATTGGGCTGATATTCCGATGCTGGCAAGAACACACGGCCAGCCTGCCACCCCCACACGTCTCGGGAAGGAGATGGCTGTCTTCAGCGAACGGCTCGACAACGAGCTCATGACCCTCATGACAATGAGATACAGCGGCAAGTTCGGTGGCGCAACGGGTAACTTCAACGCCCACAAGGTTGCTTATCCTCTCATCAGCTGGCCTGAGTTTGCCGACAGGCTGCTTGGGGAACAGCTGGGGCTGGAAAGGCAGCAGACAACCACCCAGATAGAACACTATGACGGACTGGCAGCACTGTTTGACAACATCAGCCGCATAAATACGATATTGACAGATCTCTGCAGGGATATGTGGAGCTACATCTCACTTGACTATTTCAAGCAGACAATAATCAAGGGTGAGGTGGGATCCTCTGCAATGCCGCATAAGGTGAATCCCATTGATTTCGAGAACGCCGAAGGGAACCTGGGAGTGGCAAATGCCCTTCTCGGGCATCTCTCTTCCAAGCTGCCGGTTTCCAGGTTGCAGCGTGACCTGACAGACTCCACAGTTATACGCAACACCGGAGTCGCCATGGCCCACTCTCTGATTGCATGGAAATCGGTAAGAAAAGGACTGTCAAAGCTGATAGTCAATCATGATAAGATCAGGAGCGACCTGGAGGAAAACTGGGTGGTTGTTGCCGAAGCGCTGCAGACTATCCTTCGCAGGGAGGGGTATCCCAGACCTTACGAGGCGCTGATGGCCCTCACCAGGACAAACGAGAAAATCACCGGCCCAACTATCAGCAAATTCATTGACACGCTAAATGTCAGTGAAGAGGTAAAGCAGGAGATGAAGGCAGTCACCCCGTTCAATTACACCGGTTTCTGAAAGGAGGAGATGAAAAGTATCAGGATCCTGCTTCAGTATCTCAAGCCGTACAAGTGGCTCGCAGTCCAGAATATGGGGTTCAACATCCTGAGCGCTTTCTTCGCGCTCTTTACATATACACTGATAGTGCCTTTCCTGCAGATACTATTCAACAGGGTGGCTGCAGTCCCTGATCCGGGTCCTTTCACATTCTCGGCAGGATATATCAAGGACTGGACAAACTGGTTCTTCTCCGCCTCGATAGAAAAGTACGGTGAGATGAGGACATTGTTGGTCGTCGTCATAATCTTTGCCGTTGCAAGCTTCATCAAAAACCTGCTTGTGTTTCTTGCCAATAACTGTATGGCAAGTCTCAGGGCAGGGACTGTCAGGGATGTGAGGAACCGCATTTATGACAAGATACTCCGGCTTCCGCTTTCATATTTCTCGGAGGCACGCAAGGGGGACCTGATGACAAGGGTGTCAAATGATGTTCAGGAGATTGAACTCTCAGTTGTAGCATCTCTCTCGATGCTCTTCCGTGATCCGTTCACAATCCTGATCTTCGTGGTTTACCTGTTCGTGACCAGTCCGCAGCTGACCCTTTTCGCCCTGTTAATGCTGCCTCTCAGCGCATGGGCAATAGCGCGCATCAGCCGCAGCCTCAAGAGCTCATCCTTTAAGGGACAACAGGCACTGGGAAGACTGCTTTCAGTACTCGAGGAGACTCTGACAGGGCTTCGCATCATCAAGGGGTTCAATGCCGAGGGGAAGATGACCCGTCAGTTCAGCATGGCGAATGAGAAGTTCGCCAGTACCTTCAGAAGGGTGGCGAGGAAAGCCTATCTCGCACATCCGGTGAGCGAGTTCCTCTCAACTGTTGTGCTGCTTACTGTAATTTATTACGGCGGGTTCCTTGCCCTGAAAGGGACGGGAAACATGTCGCCGGACAGGCTCATAGCCTTCGTGGTGGTCTTCTCCCAGATCATTCAGCCTGCTAAAGCACTTTCGAGCGCCTGGTTCAACATCCAGAAAGGGATGGCCTCCATTGACAGGATCAACGAGGTCATGAATGCCGGGGAAACCATTACCCAGAAGCCTGATGCCGTAAGGATCACCGGGTTCAGGGAGAGCATCGAGTTCAGGAACGTGTGGTTCGCATACAACCAGGAGCCGGTACTCAAGGATATATCACTCACAATCAGGAAGGGTCAGACTGTAGCTGTGGTAGGCCGCTCCGGCGGAGGTAAGTCGACCCTTGTTGACCTGATACCCCGGTTCATTGACCCGGAGAGGGGGTCAGTGTTCATTGACGGGACAGATGTGCGGGACGTTAACATCAGGGATCTGCGCCAGCTGATGGGGATTGTCAGCCAGCAGGCGATACTTTTCAACGACACCTTCTATAATAATATATCTTTTTCTATTGACACCGGGGCAGAGATGGATAGCGTGGCCCGGGCAGCGAAGATTGCAAATGCTCATGACTTCATCACAGAGACGGCTGAAGGGTATCAGAACACGGTGGGAGAGGGTGGCAACAAGCTCAGCGGCGGACAGCGTCAGAGGATCAGTATTGCCAGGGCCATCATGGCAAATCCGCCCATACTAATACTGGATGAGGCCACCTCGGCGCTCGATACGGAGTCGGAGCGTCTTGTGCAGGATGCGATGCTCAGGTTGATGGAGAACCGTACATCGATTATAATTGCCCACAGGCTGTCAACAATCCAGCATGCCGACATGATTGTGGTGGTGGAGGACGGCCGCATTGAGGAGTACGGCACCCACGAGGAGCTGATCCGCAATCCCGGCAGCATCTACAGGAAGCTGTATGAGATGCAGACGTTTTAGGCAACAGGCAGAAGGCAATAGGCAGTAGTGTAGTCTGCAGTCGGCAGTCTGCAATCGGCAGATAGAAATCTGGAATTAATTGAATGACTGAAGACGGGAAACTGTTCCTTGGCCGCAGACCATAAAGCATTGTAGAAGAGGAACATCAAAGAAAAACTTGACCGTAGGTCATAAAGCATTGTAGTAGGAACATCAGAGAAAAGTTTGGCCGTAGGCCATAAAGCATTGTAGGTCAAGGATATCAGGACAAAATTTGGTCGTAGACCATCAAGAATTGTCCCACGCGCAGTTCAACAAAATCTCAATGAATTTGTTACCTTCGTGATCAACCCGGATCAAACTTAAGCAAATGGATACAAAAACCACCACTGACATTCTGAAGGAAGCCATCCTGCTGGAGCATCGCGGCAGAGCCTTTTATTCAAACATTGCAGCCCAGACTCATAGCGAGGCTGTAAAAAGGATATTTACAATGATTGCCGACGAGGAACAGGAACATATTCGCTTCCTGTCGGATCAGTACAGGCACTACCAGAAACACAATTTCTTTATGAATGTCGCCCTGCCTGCCGGAGACACACCTGATGATGTCGCACGGTCGGTCCTCTCGGAGGAGATGAAGAGCCAGATCAGTGCTGCAGGATTTGAGGCAGCTGCAATCAGCGCTGCGATGGATTTCGAGGCAAAGGCTGTTGAGCTCTACTCATCACGTGCGATTTCGGCCGAAGATCAGAATGAAAAGGCTCTTTACCAGATGCTGGCCGAGTGGGAGAGAGGCCACCATAAGTGGCTGATGAGGATCGATAAGGACCTGAGGGAACAGGTGTGGTACGATAATAACTTCTGGCCCTTTTAGTCCATCTTGACCATTCGCCTGAATTTGGCAGGCACCTTTGATTCGAAGCGCATCTCCTTACCGGTTACCGGGTGGATGAATGCCAGAACGCTGGCATGAAGTCCAAGCCTCCCGATAGGGTTCGAGGTTGCACCGTATTTTTTGTCTCCGGCGATGCTGTGACCCTTCTCCTGCATATGCAGTCTGATCTGGTTTTTCTTGCCTGTCTCCAGGGTCACCTCAAGGAGCGAATATTCACTGCCGCTTTTCAAGAGTCTGAACCGGGTAATAGCAAGGTCTCCCTTCCTGGGGTCCATGGTGGAGTGCATCATGAGCGACTTGCTCTCATAGATATATGACTTGACAACTCCTTCCGGCTCGGTTACCGCGCCCTCCACCAGGGTCACATAGATACGTGCGGTGACGTTGTGCTTCCAGTCTTTCTGCAGATTGCTCTGCACCTGCTCGCTCCGGGCGAACATCATCAGGCCGGAGGTGTCGCGGTCAAGGCGGTGCACTATGAAGATCCTGTTTGAAGGATTCTGGCTCTTGACATATGTGCTGAGGATATTGTAGGCGGTCAGGTATTTTTCGTTGTCCGTGGCCATGGAGAGCAGACCTGCGTTCTTGTCGATGACTATCAGGTGCTCATCCTCATATACCAGCCTCATGTTGCGAGCCATCAGACCGGACGTATTTCTTGCGGAGGAGATCACGATGGTGTCACCCTGTTTCAGTTCATGATTGAATTGTGTCACAGGTTCACCGTTGACAAGCACCTGCCGGTTTCTGAGCAGGGACTTCACGTTGTCACGGCTCTTGTTCGTCAGTGAGCCGAGGAGAAAGGGCATCAGTGTTGTCGGTTCTGTGGCCTCGAGGGATATATCCTTGATCATAATCTGATTGTTGCTGCAAAGATAGGAGAGAAAACGGGATTACCTGCTCATTTCATACGCTCGTGATCCCTTGAGGGGGAACCCAATGACTGACAATACTGACATGCGCAGGGCTCAAGGGATTACCTTCGGTGATCCCTTGAGGGGGTACCTGCAGGCAATAGCACTTTCTCATGCACCGCGAGCCAAGCGGGGTTACCTTCGGTGATCCCTTGAGGGGGTACCTGCAGGCAATAGCACTTTCTCATGC
>CAZHAI010000005.1:0-22729 GCA_964530645.1 uncultured Rikenella sp.
AATTATAATATTGTCAGCTATCTCGCCGGGCAAAAGATGCAGGTGGAACACTGATCCGTCCGGATTTGTAATTAGTTCTGTTTTTTTCATGAGCGGAAGAATAAGCTGCAAAAATACAAAAAATGTCATCTGCACGTCATTCCAATACAACAGTATGCCTGCAGTTAATAATTGTTAATTTGACAATTGTTATGGATTGGTAAGAGGCAGAGAGATATCTTTGCCGCCGGACGAGAAAATCAGACTGATGTACACCCTGACACGCAACAAAAATATTTTCATAAGCCTTCTGTTACTGACACTTGGCATACTTATCCCACTGACTTCCCTTGACGGGCAGGTCCGGGACAAGAAGAGAGCAGAGGCAGTGAGAACGCAGGAAAATATTCGCCTTGACGGGAAGCTCAGTGAATCATCCTGGCAGAACACATTTCCCGCAGGTGATTTTGTAATTTATAATCCACGCAACGGGGTGCCTTCCTTTTACAGGACGGAGGTTCACCTTCTCTATGATGATGACGCGCTTTATATCGGCGCAGTAATGTTTGACAGCAAGCCCGACAGCATCTTCGCTGAACTGGGTCAGCGGGATGAGGGAGACATCAATGCTGACCACTTCTGGGTAGAGATATCTCCGTTCAATGACGGCCTCAACGGGGAGATGTTCAAGGTTTCCGCTTCAAATGTCCAGATAGACAACAAACTCACCACCGGTGACAGCTGGGAGCATAGTGACACCTGGGATGCAGTTTGGGAGAGCCGCACTGCGGTCAACGATGAGGGGTGGGTCGCCGAGATTAAGATTCCCTATTCAGCACTCCGCTTTCCCCGCTCAGCTGACCAGCTCTGGGGTATTAACTTCTGGCGTGAGGTGCGCCGTAACAGGGAGACATCATCGTGGAACTTCGTTACAAAGGAGTTTGGAGCAACTATTGCCCATATGGGAGAGCTGGCAGGCATACGTGATGTAAAACCCCCGCTGAGGCTCTCACTTGTGCCGTACGTCTCAGGCTATCTTGAGCATGTAACTGATGAGCCCGGCGTGGGAACGGCATACAACGGCGGACTCGATCTAAAGGTGGGCCTGAGCGAAAGTTTCACCCTTGACGCCACCCTGATCCCAGATTTCGGCCAGGTCCAGTCGGATGACCATGTCCTGAACCTCTCTCCCTACGAGGTTAAATACAATGAGAAGAGGCCATTCTTCATGGAGGGCACCGAGTTATTCAACAAGGGTGATATTTTTTATTCCCGGCGTATTGGCGGCACCCCTCATCTTGTCAGAAGTGTCCACTCAATGATTGATGACAATGAGGTTATTACGCTGAACCCTGCTGAAGTCAGCCTGATTAATGCGACCAAGATTTCAGGGAGGACAGGAGGAGGACTTGGCATTGGCATCTTCAATGCCGTGACAAACAGCACATGGGCCAGTGTTGAGAATACGGTCACAGGGGAGACCAGGAGAATCATGACCGAACCGCTGACTAATTACAATATGCTCGTGCTGGATCAGACCCTGAAGAACGATTCATATGTCAGCATGATGAACACGAGTGTCATCAGGGCTGCAGAGAAGGATGAAAACTTTTACACAGCAAACGTGACAGGCTTTGATGCAACCCTCAAGACAGCCGACAGGCTTTGGTCAGCATCTGCAGGAGCCTCGCTGAGCCAGAAATACTACAGCACGGCAAAGACAGGACTGGGGCATTACCTGGGTTTCAATGCCGGCAAGACGGGAGGCAAGTTCAGAACAGACTACAACTTCTCACTTCTGAGTGATACTTATGATCCGAATGACATGGGGTATCTGAGGAGAAACAATGGCATAAGCCACTCACTTGACTTCTCCTACAGCACCTACGAACCTATCGGGAATATAATGTCAACCAGGACCTCACTCGACTTCAGCTATGAACAGCTGTTCAGGCCAAGAGCGTTCACATCAGCCGGAATACAGCTTGACGGCATGCTACTCCTGATGAACTACTGGTCTATGTCTCTCGATGTGGAATTCACTCCCTGGGGTGAAGATGATTACTTTGAGCCCCGCACCGATGACATGTCGATGTTCTATCATCGCCCGCCCTCGCTGGAAATAGGCTTCAGGGGGGATACAGACAAAAGCAAACGGTTTTACATCGAGGGAAACGCCGGATACATGAAGGCATGGTCTGATTACGGAGAGCATGGTTACATGTGGTCTGTCCAGCCTGAGTTCAAAGCAAGCAGGCGTTTCTCGTTTGATTACTCAATCGGGGTTGAGAAGATGTTCAATGACATTGGTTTCGTGATTGACCACCCGACTGAAGGAATCACCTTCGGGAAACGTGATCTGACAACTGTGACCAATACAGTATCAGGTGCGTTTATCTTCTCATCCAGTTCATACCTTACCCTCAGAGGCAGGCACTACTGGTCAAGGGCAGACTATGATGGCGGCTATATGATCCTTCAGCCGGACGGGAGTCTCCTTGACAGGATCTTTTCTACACCTGTAAACAACAACGATGTCAACACCAACTTCCTGAACATCGATATGGTCTATACCTGGAGATTTGCTCCGGGAAGCGAACTGTCACTTGTCTGGAAGAATGCAATCTGGTCAGAAGGGGATGTGATAATCAGCAACGGATTTGACAATTTCACTGACCTCCTTTCGAACCCTCAGACAAACAGTATTTCTCTGAAAGTTTTATATTACCTTGATTACCAGAATTTCAGAAAATTATTCAAGGCCAAGTAATACATAAACAGCATGATACAGCGAATACAAACATTATTCCTCCTGGCAGCTGCGGTACTATCGGGACTCTTGCTGACCGGAGATCTGATCAATCTGAGTGCCGGAAGCGGATCTCTCTACAGCCTCGGTTTCCCCGGGCTGACTGATAACGGAGGAGAGGTACTTCAGCGGTTGTGGCCGATGACGGTTATCCTTGCACTGGTGCCGCTGCTGGCGCTTGCCGCTGTCTTTTTTTACAAAAAGAGATCTATCCAGATGAGGCTTACAATGTTTGTGCTCCTGCTTTCACTTGGCACAATCATCCTCGGAGCGTTCTACATCCTGATGTTCGACCGCAAAATTGATGTTACGTTAGTGTGGAAGGTAAGAGCGGTTTTCCCGCTTGTCAGTGCAATACTGGCGTGGCTGGCATACCGCGGTATAATGAAGGATGAGCTGATTGTGAGGTCTTATGACCGTCTCAGATGATCTCCATCCTCTCCTGATCGGTTATCTTCTCACAATACTGGCACTTAAGCGCCACCGGTTTCTTTGAGACAACCCTGAACCTCGTTGTCACCTTCTCGAAGTTTGTGATGCATTTGGGATTCATGCACTTGGCGATGGCGGTGATTGTATCCGGCACCTCCACCACACGCTTCTCAATCACCTCATAATCGCGGATTATATTAAGCTTGGCATTGGGAGCCACAAGTGCGATCCTGTTGATGTCATCGTCCTCGAAAAACTTACCGGCGATCTTAATAATTGCTTTTTTGCCGTCCGTTTTGCTCTCGAGGTTTGTGCCGAATGTGATCTGGTTCTTTATCCTGTCAAGACCAAGGATTTTTATTACCTTGAAGAGGGTGCTTGCGGGGATGTGGTCAATTACTGTCCCGCTTTCGATTGCGCTGACAAGCAACTGCTTCGGGTCATTTATGTTTTTCATTGTCGTTTATTTTAAGCCGAGTAAGGAACAGATGATTGCCTGCCTGGTAAATACTCCGTTGAGAGCCTGTTCGAAATAATATGCCTTGTCATTGGAGTCTACGTCAGTACTGATCTCGTTCACGCGGGGAAGCGGATGCAGGATCTTCATTCCAGGCTTTGTCTCCGAAAGCATGTGGTCATGGAGTACATATGCGTTCTTAACTTTTTCATATTCCATCGGGTCAGAGAAGCGTTCGCGCTGCACGCGTGTCATGTAGACAATGTCCGCCATGTTGATCACCTCATTCAGGTCGGCTGTCTCGTAGTAGTCCAGGCCCAGGTTCCTGAGGTAGAGTTTGTACTCATCCGGCATCTTCAGCTCATCAGGGGCGACAAAATTGAATGACGTTTTCCATCTTGACATCGCCATCAGGAGGGAGTGCACTGTGCGGCCGTATTTCAGGTCGCCCACCATGCAGATGTTGAGGTTGTCCAGAGTACCCTGCGTTTTGAGTATTGAATAGAGATCAAGAAGCGTCTGGGTCGGATGCTGGTTGGCACCGTCCCCCGCGTTGATCACCGGCACGGTTGAGATCTCGCTTGCGTAGCGTGCACTGCCTTCAATGGGATGGCGCATTACAATCAGGTCGACATAATTATTTACTGTCCTGATTGTGTCGTTAAGCGTCTCTCCCTTGGTGACGCTCGAGCTGGATGAGTCAGTGAAACCGATCACCCTGCCGCCGAGCTTGTTGACGGCGCTCTCGAAACTGAGACGGGTACGTGTTGACGGTTCAAAAAAGAGGGTTGCAACAACCTTGCCGCGCAGGATGTCCTGGATAGGGTTATTTTCAAATTCCGCAGCAAGCTTGAGAATCTTTGTGATCTCCTCCGTGGAGAGATCATCAATTGAGACTAAGCTTTTGGTTTTCATTAAGTTGTGATTTTGGTGCCTGAATTGAGACAAAGTTATTATACTGTCCTCGCAATTATCAGTATGTTTAAAACTATTTGAAAAATATGGTGTTCATTCTGTTGAAAGCCATTTCATCTGCAGGCCTGGTATTTTGTTCAGTCGACCTGACACCTGTTCAGATACGGATGCCCTGAATGAAATCCCGAGGGTGACTTCGTTTCCGGTGTAATTGTGTTCAGTCTGTCTGCATCCCTCGTCCCTGAGTACCTTCATGACATCATTCATTGAAATATACGGGAACGTGAGAAGCCATCGCTCTGTTATATGCTTCTCCCTGACGATGGCGTGGTCCAGCGCGTCGGAGGCGGCAGTGCGGTAGGCGTTTATCAGCCCGTTCACACCGAGAAGGGTTCCTCCGAAATATCGTATCACAACTACAAGGACGTTCGTGAGTTCGCGTGCATTGATCTGCGCCAGAATGGGCCTTCCGGCAGTCCCGGAGGGTTCACCGTCATCATTGACTCGCCATGCCTGCCTGTCGGGTGCCAGCACCCACGCATAGCAGTGGTGCCTGGCATCATGATACTCTTTTCTCAGCTCCCCAAGCCTGGTTTTTATCTCTTCCTGAGAGGTCACCGGGATTGCAATTGCAATAAACCTGCTGCCACGGTCCTTGAAGAGTCCTTCCGCCTCATTGTCAATTGTTTTGTATGTATCTGTAAAGAGCATTACCTCAACGAAGATATGGTGTCTTAATTTATCATAAGCGCCTTCGCACCCTTGAAAAGTGTGATCACTCCCATCAGTATCAGAACAAAATAAACTATGCGTGTGAATGACTGCTGGCTTATCCTTGAAACCAGCCTGTCACCTGTGTGGAGTCCTGCCAGAAGCGCAGGCACGGAGCAGAGTGCCAAAAGGAAGATTTCGATCCTGACAAGACCTGATATCAGGTAAAACACGAGTGCGTATGATACAGCAAAGAATATGAACACGGAGATCACGGCATTGAATTTCTCCTTCGGGGTCTTGAGAGAGGAGAGTATAATTGCCACAGGCGGCCCGGTAATGCCGGTTGCTCCGGCGAGCAGTCCGCCGAGGAGACCGCTCAGGGTCATGGCTGAGGCATCGGATCTGATCCCGAAGTCGACACCCCGGGCCAGCGCTATCACAATAAAGATTATGAGCACACCCCATACAAGCTGGATATATGCCGGATTAATGAACTTCAGAACCAGAGTGCCGGCTGCCACACCGATGCCGGTCCAGAGTGCCATTCTTCCAAGGGGCTGATCCCTCACTATCTCCCTGGAACGCCGAAAGTAGATTAAAGAGAAGATGGCGTTAATAAATACGATAAATACAGCTGTGTCAGAAACCGGTATAAAGAACTGTAAAAGGGGCACTGCCACAAGCGCCAGGCCGAATCCGGTGAACCCCCTGACAACAGATGCGATGAAGATTATAAGTGAGAGTGCAATAATGTTTTCAGGGGTAATCATTCTATTCCTCGTAAAGCGCGATTTGCCTGAATTCGGATTTGAAGAGTGTGGCTGAAGCCTCCCATCGTTCTGTCTCTTCCTGCAGGGATAGCCCCTTTGTCAGCACTTCGCGCATGCGGTCATCGCCTGACAGGATGTCAAAGGGCATGAGATCGTATTCATACTCGTAAGGGGGAGGATTGAATTTCAGGGAGCCCCCGGGAGATGTCCTGATGATTGCATCAAAGAGGTGCAGTGCCGTTGCCACGGGCCTGAAGACGGAATGATCGGTGACATGTATTTGTATTCCCCTGCAGTACTCCCCGGCGTATTTATTGAATGTAGGGATGAAGTCGTGTATACGGAAACGGCATCCCGGCAGTTTTCTGCTTCGCATCTCTTCCAGCAACCGGCGACCGTCCATCCACGGCGCTCCTGTCAGTTCGAAAGGAATAACGGTTCCCCTCCCTTCTGAGAGGTTCAGGGCTTCTGCGAGCACTGTCCCCGGATATACTGAGGCTGACTGCTCGGTTGGCATATTGGGTGAAGGGAGAACCCATGGCAGTCCTGTCTCACTGTAGAGTGAGTTGCGTCTCCATCCCTCAGCCCTGATCACGTGAAGGTCACAGCGGGGAATGTATTTTTCCCTGATCCAGAGAGCCATCTCGCCAAGGGTCATGCGGTGACAGAGGGGTATGCACGCTCCGCCGACGAATGTGAAGTACTCTTCATGCAGGACAGGTCCGTCAACCGGTATCCTGCCGATCGGGTTGGGTCTGTCAAGAACCCATACAGGGATGCCGGCTTCGGTGCATGCCTCCATGCAAAGTTTGACAGTCCATATATAAGTATAAAGCCTTGCTCCGACATCCTGAAGGTCAACAACAAAAGCCTCTATCCTTTTCAGCATTGATTGCGTTGGCTTGCGGTGAAGGCCGTACAGGCTGTATACCGGTATTCCCAGATGAGGATCAACCGTACCTTCCCACTCTATCATGTTGTCCTGGGTCTGTCCCGAGAGGCCGTGCTGAGGGCCGAAGAGGGCTGAGAGCACGCATCCGGTACCGCCGGCAAAAATTTCGGTGATATGCCTGTAATCTGAAGAGATGCTGGAGGAGTGGCACAGAAGGCCAATCCTTTTACCGTTGAGTTCTGAAGGCAGACGGCGGGAGACAACGTCAAGTCCGGAAAGCACTTTCATACATTGCAAAAATAGTTAAAAGAGCGGCGGCTGCAAGGGTTCATCACAATGCGGCAAGGAAATATTCAATATATTTACAACCTCCGGCACTGATAGTTTGTTACATATAGAAAAAACAGCATGAAGCATATTCTTACAATGACTTTTTTTGTTCTTGCACTGGCCAGTTTCCGGGCGCCTGCGCAGGAGCGAATGACAAAATACATTCCCTCAGCTTCCCCCGACAGGGTAATACTGAACCTGACTGCTGACCCGGCCACTTCGGTGGCCCTCACATGGAGGACTGACACAACTGTTACTGAGAGCAATGCCCAGGTCACTGTCAACCTGCCCACAATCTTTCTGGCCGACTCTGCAAGAACCGTGACCGGCTCATGGCAGGATATCCCGGGTGACGGGGTGACGGGCAGGTTTCATTCAGTCCTGTTCACCGGTCTGACCCCTGCAACGACATATGCATACCGGGCAGGTTCCGGCCCTGCCGCAAGCGAATGGTTCACCTTCAAAACCGCGGAGGCTGGTTCTGCACCTTTTACATTTATCTATTTCGGCGATTCCCAGATCGGAAACAAATCTCTTTATGCGAGGGTGATCAGACAGGCTTACAGGAACACACCGGATGCAGCCCTCATGGTTTTTGCCGGGGACCTGGTTGACGGAGGGTCAGGAAAAATGCTCCATAACGACGAGTGGGGCGACTGGCATGCCGCTGCAGGCTTCATCACTTCAGAAGTGCCGGTGCTGGCAACTCCTGGCAATCATGAGTTTTATCACCCTGAGGAGAGGGAAAAGAGAGATCTTAACAGGTACTGGAGAGCGGGATTCTCTCTACCCGAAAATGGCCCCCAGGGGTTGGAAGAGACTGCATACACAGTTGATTATCAGGGAGTGAGGTTCATAATTCTCAATTCTGATAAGATGGTAAGAAGTGAGGAATTTGCCAGGGCTCAGACGGAATGGGTGGAAGGACTTCTTCGTAACAATCCATGCAACTGGACAGTGGCAGTGTTCCATCACCCGGTTTACTCAACATCAGCCAGGAGAGACAACACTGTGATCAGGGAAAACCTCAAGCCTCTCTTTGACCGGTACGGGGTTGACCTGGTGCTTACCGGGCATGACCATACTTATGCCCGTGGCATGATAATGCCTGAAGGCATGGACTCGAAGGGCAAAGCGGCAGGTCCGGTTTATGTTGTCTCCGTAAGCGGCTCAAAGCAATACCAGCAGGATGCGAAGCAATGGTGGCAGGTCGGACTGACAAATACCCAGTTGTGGCAGACCGTAAAGGTGGATGGAAACAGGCTTATATACAGGGCTTACGATGCTTCAGGCAACCTGGCTGACCGGTTCACGATCACAAGGATGAAAAACGGAAAGAAAATAATGAGTGTTCCTGCAATTGAAAAATCAAAATGAACTGCAAAAAATGAAATATCTTCCTCTTTTTATTATTTCCGTCATTGCCGGTCTCCTTACCCAGTCATGCAGGACCAGCGAGAACAAACTGGAGATTTATGTCACCACCGATCTTCACGGGATGCTGCTTCCTTTCGACAACACGGAGGGTGAAGCCACAGACCGGTCGCTGGCAAATCTGGCATCACTGGTTGAGGCAGGCGGCAACAGTAATATGATCCTCCTTGACAACGGTGATATTCTTCAGGGAGATCCACTTGCGTACTACTATAACTTTGTTGAGACCACGGATACCCATGTCATTGCTGACATCCTGAATCACCTGGGTTATGATGCCGCAACAGCAGGCAACCATGACATTGAGGCAGGTCACAGTGTCTATGACCGTGTCCGGGAGGAGTATAAATTTCCTTTGCTGGCCGCCAATGCTGTTGACATAGAAACCGGTGAATCCTATTTTGAGCCATACACGGTGATTCAGAAGAAGGGTATGAAGGTAGTTGTCTTTGGTCTGATCACACCTTCAGTCCCACGCTGGCTGCCGGAATCACTCTACCGCGGCATCAGGTTTGAGGATATGGTCTCCACAGCAAGGAAGTGGATGCCGGCGATGCTTGATGAAAACCCGGACCTTGTTATCGGTCTTTTCCACTCCGGCATGGGCGATGAAAGGGATAGGGGTGATGATGAGAACAGCACAATGGCAGTGGCTCTGAATGTGCCCGGATTTGACGTTATCTTCTGCGGACATGACCACAGGCAGGATCTTAAGGAGGTCATCAACAGCGCCGGGGAGAAGGTGCTTGTGCTCGACGGCGGCAGCAGGGCGGAGGCTCTGATGAATGTAACTGTCAGCCTGACAAAACAGGCTGACGGAAAGAACGGACCGGAACTCAGCGGCAGGATTATCCCAATGAACACGCTTCCGGAATCTGCTTCCTTCCTTAAAAAATACAAAGCTGTTTCAGACAGGATAAACGAGTATACATCGGAGGTCATTGGGCGTTCGGAAGCCACGGCCACCACCCGTGATGCATTTTTCGGACCCTCGGCCTTCGTCGATCTGATCCATCTCATGCAGATTGAATTGACAGGTGCCGGAATTTCGTTGGCCGCTCCGCTCTCCTTCGACCAGAGTATCGAAAAAGGTGATCTGCGGATCAGGGATATGTATCGCCTATACCGTTTTGAGAACTTCCTTTACACTGTGAACATGACAGGAGGTGAGATTGACCGCCACCTGGAACATTCGGCAGGACTGTGGTTCGAGACGATGGAGAAGAGAGGTGATTATATGCTTAAATACAGGTTTGATGACAGCGGTTCACCGGTCATGATAAACGGCACGGCAAGACTGCGCAATCCCTCCTATAATTTTGAGTCAGCAATGGGCATCAGATATACGGTTGATGTGCGCAAACCACAGGGAGCAAGGGTTGACATCACTTCTCTGAGTGACGGAACTCCCTTCAGCCACAACGCCACCTATTCAGTGGCCGTGAACTCTTACAGGGCAAACGGCGGCGGCGGTCATTTCCCGGCTGCCGGCATCACGGGAACAGAGCTCGAAAGAAGGATAATCTCCGCCACGGAACGTGACCTCCGTCACTATATGACCGAGTGGATACGGGAAAAGGGAACCATCAGACCAGAGCCAATGAGTGAATGGAGCATCATTCCGGCCGATTGGGCAACTGAGGCTGAAAAGCGTGAGAGAAAGCTTCTCTTTGGCAATAACTGAACCGGGTGTTTTTATGAAGACAGTTTTAAGATTTACTGCCATTTTCCTTGTCATTCTGACTTTGACATCGGCAGGCAGCACAAGGCAGAATCCGCTTAACCTGATTCTGTTCATAGGCGACGGCATGGGCGTTTCACATGTCTATGCAGCTATGACAGTCTCCGGCAACACAATGACTTTCCCTGCTTTTCCTGTTACAGGATTCAGCATTACCCATTCAGCAAACAGCTATTCCACCGACTCGGCAGCCGGCGGCACCGCGCTGGCAACGGGCGAGAAGACCAACAACAGAATGATATCAGTCAGACCTGACAGTTCAGTCCTGGTGACTCTCCTGGAACATGCCCGCGTTTCAGGTAGATCGACAGGTGTTGTCTGCACCAGTTCCCTGACCGATGCCACTCCTGCCTCCTTCACTGCACACGTGCCGCTGCGCTATGACTACCGTTCAATTGCTGCCTGGTATGTAAGCGGAGCCGCAGAGGTCTTTATCGGTGGCGGAAGGAAATATTTCGAGCCGTCTGTTGATTCTGCAGGAGGGCTCAAAAGGTCGGAGGATGTGGTATCCCAGCTTTCAAATGCAGGTTATGATGTCACCTATGACCTTGAATCGTTTGAAGCGTCACAGGCATCACGGATAGCAGGACTCATGTCGCAGGAAGACATGCCCAGGCTGTTTGAGGGGAGGGATCCGGATTACCTTGCCAGGGCAACCGCGAAGGCTATCGGAGTGCTCTCGAGGAACCGAAAAGGATTTGTTCTGGTAGTGGAAGGATCGGAGGTTGATGATGCCGGCCACAGCAATGATACAAAAATGGTCACCGACGAGGTTCTCGATATGGACAGGGCGGTTGCCGTTGCCCGGGAATTCGCCGGGCGAAACGGCAAAACCCTTATTGTTGTCACTGCCGATCATGAGACGGGAGGAATGAGCATTACGGGTGGCGATATTGAAAAGAAGGAGGTTAAGGGAGCATTCAGCTTCACCGGACATTCAGGAGTTATGGTTCCGGTATTTGCATACGGGCCGGGGTCAATGTCATTTACAGGAGTTCAGGACAACACCGCACTGTTTCATAATTTCTATAATCTGCTCTCATTCGACAAAAAGAAGAAATGAAAAGTAACAATCCGAACAGCGACGGACTCACGCTGCCACTTGTGGAGGAATTCTACTCCGTTCAGGGTGAGGGATGCAACACCGGCAGGGCAGCCTACTTCATAAGGGTTGGCGGTTGCGACATATGCTGCAGCTGGTGTGATACAAAATATTCATGGGATGCCGGGTTGCACCCGGTTGTAGAGGTAGAGTCAATCGTTTCAAATGTCCTTTCTGCCGGAGCCGATTCGGTTGTTGTCACCGGCGGTGAACCGCTTATGTGGAATATGGATCCGCTGTGCGAAATGCTTAAATCAAAGGGAATAAAAACCTACCTTGAGACGTCCGGAGCCTATCCCCTTACAGGCAAATGGGATTGGATCACCCTCTCACCTAAGAGGGATTCTCCGCCGCTACCCGCTATATGGGCAATGGCAGATGAAATAAAGGTTGTAATTCAGGATGGCAAGGATTTTGAGGAAGCTGAAGTCTACAGGCAGAAGGTTGACCCCGTCTGTCAGCTTTTACTGCAGCCTGAGTGGAGCCGTTACAGGGAGATGATTGAGGAAATTACAGAATACGTAAAGAGAAACCCCGCATGGAGAGTATCCCTTCAGGCTCATAAATTCATGCATATTCCCTGACAGAGAGTGAGAACACAAATTGTTGCCCTGATTCTGTTGATCATGCTGAGCCAATGTACGCTCACGGGCCAGACGCTGCATACCCGTTCCAACAGGGCACTTAAGTACTATGACCAGGGAAAGAGGGATTACGAGCTGCTCTATTATGACAGGGCGGAGACTAACCTGAAGCTTGCAGTAAAGGAAGACAACCGGTTCTATGAGGCTCAGATTCTGCTTGGACAGCTCTATGCTGATACCGGTGACTGGGAAAAGTCAGTGTATCATTACCGTTCAGCTGTAGAAATCGATTCACTCTTCTTTCCCCCGGCTCTTTTCAGTCTCGGTAAGGCTGAGATGCGAACGGGAAGGTATTTCGAAGCCTTGAACCACCTCGAGGCCTACCTGAACCAGCAGGGCGCCACGGCCAGACTAAGAAGTGAGGCGGAAAAGATGATCGCCAGCTGCCGTTTTGCCCTGTCATTTCCAGTATCACTATTTGAGACTGAGCCGGTCAGTGCGGGCGACTCCGTAAACACAGTACTTGACGAATACTGGCCTACAGTTACCGGTGACGGCCATCAGTTGATTTTTACCCGGGAGGTAAAGAGAGCCTCAGGTTACGGAAGGGATTACGGACGCGACCGCCAGGAGGACTTCTATATAAGCGGATGGGCATCTGACGGATACTGGGGAACAGCACGCAATGCAGGAGCACCGCTCAATACGGCCGGGAACGAGGGCGCACAGTCCATCTCATCGGATGGAAGATCAATGTATTTCACCGCATGCGACCGGAGCGACGGACAGGGGAGGTGTGACATCTATTTTTCGTCATTTGACGGTAACAGGTGGTCACCGGGAATCAATCTCGGGACCCCGGTAAATACAACCTACTGGGAATCACAGCCTTCTATCAGCCCTGACGGCAGGATGCTTTTCCTTGTAAGTAACAGGCCAGGCGGGATGGGAGGAATGGATATCTGGTACTCCACAAGAGGCAGCGACGGCAAATGGCGCAAACCGGTTAACCCGGGCAAAAACATCAATACTTTGGGTGACGAGTTCTCTCCCTTCATCTATTTCAACGGCAAAACACTCTATTTCTCCTCCAATGGCAGGGAATCCTTTGGCGGTCATGATATCTACGTCACAACAATGAACCGTGATTCCACCTGGAGCACCCCTGAGAACCTCGGCCCCCCGGTGAACACGCCTGCAGACGAGACAGGACTTGTTATTGAGTCATCAGGGCGGAGAGCATACTTTTCCTCGGTTCGTGAAAAGGAAAATGGGAAGGATATTTTTTATCTTGACCTGCCTGCTGCAATTCAGCCTGAACCTGTTCTCTACTTCAAGGGCACGGTTATCGACAAGGCATCAGGACAGCCAATTGTTGCAAAATATGAGCTGAGTGATCTCACCCGCAGTCTGGATGTTATCAGTGCGGTAACTGACAGCAGGGGAGAGTTTTTCGTCTGCCTGCCACAGGGCAGCAGCTACGGACTGAATGTGACTGCCAGCGGATATATGATATTCTCGGAAAACTTTGACTTTGCAGAGGGATACACCTCCTCTGAACCGTTCACAAAAACCGTTGCACTTAACCGGGTAAGAGTAGGAGAGTTCATGCGGATGTATAACGTTTTCTTTGACACCGACTCATGGGAGTTGCTGGAGTCGTCAATGCCCGAACTTGAACAATTGCTTGAATTCCTGAGGGTCAATCCCGTCGTGGTGATTGAAATTGGCGGCCACACGGATTCAGACGGCAGCGAGGAGCATAATCAGCGGCTTTCGGAAATGAGGGCCAAATCGGTCAGGGAATATCTGATAAAGAGAGGCATTGACAAAGACCGGATATTTTCACACGGCTATGGTGAGATATCTCCGGTGGCTGACAATATCACCCCTGCAGGCAAGAGGCTTAACAGGCGGACTGAGATCACAATCCTGTCGGAAGGAACGCACAAATAATGGTGCCTGTCAATCACCGGAGGATGAATGGGCCCCCCGGAAACCGGCAAAGGAGGGGGCCTTGGGCCACCCTCCTGACTTCTCACATCAGACAGTCATTGATCCTCAGTGAATCAGATTGCTATTTTATTCTCTGAGGAGGTACCGGTGAGTATTTTCAAACCAGAGCTCTCCCTGGCGGGTAAAGAGACAAATACGGATGTTCCTCCGGCGTCATTGGGCTCAACCCTGATAGAGCCCTCCAATGCAAGAATAAGATTTCTGGCCAGGATTAAATTCATAGCGGAATAGGTATCCTGACTTTCGGAATGTTGGATCTCAGGATTGTCGGAAAGCAGCAGATCACTGCTTTTGGGGAAACCCTGGCCAGAATCTTTAACGTAAAATGTTATTCTCTCGTCATTGTGAGTGCACCCGACTTTTATAAACCCTGAAAAAGTGCTGTCGAGTGCATTCCTGAACAGATTGCTGACTATTCTCGTTGTCCTCGCCACGTCAAGCTTCAGCATAAGCTTGTCCGGGAGGTTGTCTTCCTGAATAAGGACAACGTTATCACGCCCCTTTTTCCTCATGAAAACCCTGAAATCTGAGGTTAGGGACTCAAAAAGTCTTGTAATGTCTGTATCCCGGAGATTTTCCCTTGCTGACCCTGATTCAAGGGATGCGGTGTCAAAGAAATTCTCAAACAATCCGATCAGTTGTTCACAGGAGGTAATAATCTGCTCTGAAAACTCGCGCTTTTCTGTATCACTGAACCTTTCATTGTTCATCAGGTATGAGAAGGCGACGATTGAGTTCATCTGAGTCCTTACCTCGTGGGAAACGCCTGCGAGTATATTTGGTCTGTTGATCATCTTGTCCAGTTTTTCGTGCCTCATCCTTGCTGTCATATCCGTCTCTCTGTAGACATTGCGAAGAATCTCGAACATATGAACTATTTTAACAGTTTGTGTATTACTTTATTCTTCGTGCGAGCCTTGCCGCCTGCTTCCTGTACCTGCTGTCCGATGATGCAATGTCAGCAAACTGCCTGATTGCCTTTTCCCTGTTGCCTGTCATCATATAGCACAGACCAAGGTACCATTCGGCATCTTCCAGATACAGGTTGTCATTGTGCTCGATGACACGGGTGAAGGATCCGCTCGCCACCGGGTAGTTCTTTATCTCCATGTTGGCCATCCCATGCATGAAAACGGATTCCATATCCTCCTGACCGGTGTTTATCACCTGTTCAAGGTACATGATGGCTTTGTCATACTCCCTTGCGGAATAGGAGGCAATGGCGTTCTCCATCAATGAATTTCCGGGGCTGACGGCAGACCTCACAGCTCCGGGTGATACATACCTGGAATAATTGGCGGAGTACAGTTCATCGGGTGATGAACCTGGCCTGAGAACCATGTAGGATGCTGTGGAGATGAGCGCAATAATTGCGACTGCAGCCGCATACCTTGCACTCTTCACAATGGTTCTGCGAATTGTGCCTGCGGATCGTTTATTCCTCTCTATAGCGGCGAGTTTATTCCTGAGATCCATCACATGCATATCAGCAATGATCTCATCGGTTTTTCTTCTCAGAATGAATTCCCTTGCCAACGAAGGATCTTTCTTAATTTCGTTGTTAAGCCATTCCTTCCCGGCTTTGTCTGCATGACCGCCCAGGAAGTCCTCAATGGCATTGTTGACATTCCTTGTCTTCATCTTCTATTGTATTATTTCACACTTATAAATTATCAGTCAAACAGTTACTGACAATCGGCCGCATGCCTTTCCGTGCATAGCACCGGCATACGCACGCGCTGCCTGATGTCAGGGTGCCACTGCTAAACGCAGATTTGCACCCGTTATGTTATATATTCTGGCCGGAAAAGCCGGCTCTGTTTTACAAATCAGATCTCTATGATGACAGGAGGCCTGGTCGGATCGGTCATCGTGTCATTTTTACCGCCGTTTCCTCCGCGTACATTAATCATTTCCTCGTTTGAAAGAACAAAATCAGAAAAGTTTTCAATTGTCAGGGTCTTCATAGTGTAAGTTTTTCTTTATTTATAAATCAGGGTTTAATTGGCATTTATACCGTACATGTCAGAAAGTGCCCTTTTGTGACACGAAAAAATCAATTATTTTTCAAAAAAAATGCAACATACTGAATGACAGTGATGTATAAGGAGAGAAAAGTTGCTGTCACAGTAACGGATTGTTTTATACTTTTACCGGCGGAAGAAAGAAGAATCACACTGATGAGTCTGAGGGCGGACATAATCATTGTTACATACCTGTTTTTTGCGGTTATCAGCAGCTCTCCGGGTTTGGCCCGGGGGCCTGTACCTGATGCGCTTACGGGCAATTACGAGAAGGAATCCGGGGAGGTGCGGCTCAGGGAACTGACCGATTCTCTCGCCGTTCTCCTGGAGCGGCGTTCTGATGCCTCTGTAGCTGAATTGATAGCTGGTCAGATCGAAGTCATCCTGGCCGGTACCCGGATCATGGATACCCTGCTGCTCTCAGATGCATATTATTTTGTAGGAGTCCAGTTGTATCAGTCAAACACTTTAAATCGTGCATATGACTGTTTTCGCCTCTCCACCGGTTTCCGGGAAAAACTTTCACTTGCTGACAGGAGGTACGCCAACGGCCTCAGCAATATGGCCGTTTCTCTCCACAGGCTGGGCGATTATTCTCACGCTTACGGGCTCGGTGTCAGAGGGCTGGAGGCAAAGAGAGCCGTTTCCGGCAACGACTCGTCAGGCCTGACAACCAATTACATCAATCTTGCCAGCATATGCCTTGAGTTGAATGATCCGGGCCAGGCTGTTGAGCTTGCAGAATCAGGTTTAAAGATTACAAAGATTTACCCTGATGAGATACCATCTAAGATAAAAGCTGACCTATACCATGTAATAGGGCTTAGTCTGTACCGTACCCTTGAGTATAACAAATCACTTGTTTACTGCAGGGAGGCGCTGAGGATGTACGAACTGGATCCGGCTGCAAGTGTTGATTCCAGGATACTGATGCACAATACAATGGCACAGGTGCACCGCAGGCTCGGTCAGCCTCTTGATGCGGAGGCACAGTTCAGGGCTGGCCTGGCAATAAGGGACGGGCAGAACACACATGATAAATTTCTCCTTCATATAAACTATTCGGGTTTTCTGGCTGAAGAGGGCCGCATAAGGGAAGGAGAACAGGTACTGGAAGAAGGTCTTGAAAATGTAAAAAGCACTTACGGGCCCGAGAGCAGGGAGTACTTCACAACACTGGTTTCTGTTGCGGACTTTGTAAACAATACTCCTGGCGACAGTGAAAGATCGCTCGCGCTTTACGACGAGTGCCTGGGTTACGTGCGAAGGAATCCATGGGATATCCCGATGAAAAAATTCATAACCGTAAAGTATGCGCAGGCTTTGGCAGATGCGGGCAGGTCCGAGGAAGTGCTTAATATCACGGAGGAGATAACCCGCACGCCGCAAACAGCAGGACCGGGTGACATGGATTCCACTGATATCAGCGGCATTTCTGAAGAGGATATCCGTCTTCTTGAGCTGAGGTACGAAGCATTGAATGAACTTTCCGGTTCAGCAAACAGTATTGAATATCTCAGGCAGGCTGCTGCTGCCGGTAGCAGGATCACCGCACTTTATGACCGCCGCAGGCTTGAGATGAGCGAGGAGGAGAGCAGGACAAGCTTCAGTTCCTACTCCAGGGATATTTATATGGGCATCATTGACAACTATGCAAAGATTTATGAGGCGGAGCACGACCGCGAATCACTTGCCGGTTTTTTCGAGTTCTCGGAGAGGAGCAAGGTGGCCGGGTTCCTTGCTTCAATGAGGGAACTCAATGCCGCACGCTTCTCCCTTCCGCAGGAACTGACACAACTTGACGGGGAGATCAGGAGAGAAATCGGGTTCTATAAAGATCTGATGCTTAAGGAGAAACTGAAAACGGTGCCTGACACACAGAGGCTTGTGACATGGGAGGGAGTAACCTTCAGGCTGCTCAGGTCGCGGGATTCCCTTGTGCGGATATTTGAAAATGAATACCCGGCATACTATAACCTGAAATTCAGGAGTGAGGTGACGCCCCTGAGCGACATCAGCAGTGTTATCGGACGCAGGGTTAACCTTCTCAGCTATGTCCTTACGGATAACAGGCTGTACATCTTCGTTGCCAATAACAGGCGAACCGAAGTAATAACAAGAGACATTGACACCAGCTTCTTTTCCGATCTGAAACGGTTCCGTACAATGTTGTCGGCTCCTCCGGCGAGGAGCGGCTCACGAGCTCCTTTCAATGAATATATGGATCTGGCTCTCAGTCTCTACCGTGTTCTGATCGAGCCGGCTGAACCATACCTTATCGGTGAAAGGATAGTGATCTCACCTGACAACATCCTCTCATACCTGCCGTTCGAGGCGCTTGTTACCGAGGAGTTCCGCAGTCCGGGGCTTTTGTACCGTGAGGCTCCCTTCGCCCTTAAGAAATACCGTTTCTCTTACATCTACAGTGTGACACTTTCGTCAGAGACAACTCAGAGGAGCCGGAGTCTGAACAACAGGCTTGTTGCCTTTGCGCCTAGCTATGAAGGGGTGGAGATTGCTGATTCGCTGCTGATTGACTGGCCTGCCCTGAGGGGAGAGGTCCGTGATCTGCCATACGCAATCCTTGAGGCTGAGGATGCTGTCAGCCAGTGCGGTGGAAGGGCCTACATCGGGCAGGAGGCAAGCGAAGAGACCTTTAAGCGCGAGGCGTTGAACTATAAGATTATTCACCTTGCTATGCATACCCTTGTCGATGACAGCAGGCCGGCCTTCTCCAGGATGCTCTTCGGGGGCGGAGGTGACGGCAGCAACGACGGGATGCTAAATACCTACGAGGTTTACAGTCTTCCGCTTCAGACAATGATGGTAGTGCTTAGCTCCTGCAATACAGGGTCCGGAATGCTTGTGACCGGGGAAGGGATACTGAGCCTTGCACGGGGTTTTCTGTATGCCGGCAGCCGTTCGGCAGTGATGTCCATGTGGGCTGTGGATGATATCTCCGCATCAGAGGTGATACACTCCTTTTACAAGAACCTGAGAAGCGGCCAGGCAAAAAGCTCCGCACTGCGTAACGCCAGGTTGAAATATCTCCGCACAGCCTACCAGGAGAGGTCTCATCCATACTACTGGTCGGCCCTTGTGATCTACGGCGATGACACGCCGCTGTGGTTCAACAGGGTTAAGCTGTACATCGGCCTGCTCGCCTTCCTGCTCGCGGCCACACTCATACTTGGATTGGTCTATAAAGGTCCGAGATCCTGATATTCCGGGTCCGTCTTGATGATTTCAATCAAAGCCTCCTTGCAGAGATACTTTTTCCTTCTCGCATAAGCCTCATTCCTGAAACCCATGATTCGGGCAATCTCATCAAAGGTTGTGTCTTCGCCGTAGAGAGTGAGTACCTTCTGGCAATCTTCCCCCAGAAGAGCGAAGGAGCGGGTTACAATCCTTTCGAGAACAGCGTTGTTCACATCCTCCGCTGCTGAATGATCTGCCGGATCGGACTCCAGCGAAACAAGTCGTGAACGGTATCGCAACTGCGCATTCCAGACGTTGCGTGCCACACCGAAAAAATATCCCCTCAGGTCGGTTGTAAGTCTGAATGCATCACCTGTTACCTGCTTGTACAATATTACAACTGTCTCCTGGAGGACTTCATGCACATCATCATCCGACCCGCTGTTTTTTTTGATGTGATCCCTGATCATCTCAAAAAATGAGTCGTAGAGCCAGGTCAGAATCCTGTTGTCCTGGTTCCTGATGCCATCTATGATGTCACCGTCCGAATACTTTCTGAATAATCCCAAACAAGCGGTTTAATTGGCAAATATACAATTTCCGCAATCGATTTCTGAAAAATGCCCCTCAACACATTTCAGGGTACCGCACCTGCAGTGGGTAAATAATGGATATATTTATGCGGTAAAACTCCCAATTCTGCCGGATCAATGCGCTACCCTTTCGTGAGGCAATATGATGCAATGGATTGCGGGCCGGCATGCATAAGCATGGTTGCACGCAGTCACGGTAAGCGTCTCTCACTCGAGACAATCAGGAAGAAGGCATGGATAACACGCGAGGGGGTCTCACTGCTGGGCCTGAAATCAGCTGCGGAGAGCATCGGCTTCAGGGCTGCCGGTGTAAAAATACCTTTCAGCAGGTTGCAGGAAGGCGCGCCATTGCCGTGTATCGCTCACTGGCGGCAGAATCACTTCATTGTTGTGAACCGGGTGAGTGAAAATGCGGTGTGGGTAAGTGACCCGGCAATCGGCAGGCTGAGGTTGTCTCATGATGAATTCCTGCAGGGTTGGGCTTCGGGTGAAGCCGGTGGCGAAGCTGCTGGGATGGCACTTTTGCTCGAGCCGGGCTTGGCCTTTGCGGAACTGACAGATGATCCGCCACCCAAAAGAGGATTTGAGTTCCTGGCACCCTACCTGAAGCCTTACCGAAAACAGATAATGCTTCTTATTGCCGGCCTGATACTGTCAAGCGCAATACAGTTAATTTTCCCGTTCATGACACAGGCAATAATAGACAGGGGTATTGAAGACAGTGACGTCAGGTTCATTTACCTGATCCTGGGAGGTCAGCTGGCACTCATAGCCGGCAGGCTGACAGTGGAGTTCAGCAGGGGCTGGTTGCTTCTGCATGTGGGTTCCAGGCTCAATATCCGGATAGTATCCGATTTCCTTGCGAAGCTGATGGGATTGCCTGTCGCTTACTTCGATACCAAGCTGAACGGCGATATACTACAGCGTATAGATGACAACAGCAGAATAGAGAGTTACCTTACATCTTCAAGCCTTGCAATCCTTTTCTCGCTCTTCAATTTTCTTGTTTTCGGGGTGGTGCTGGGCATTTACAGCATTCCGGTCCTTGCAGTTTTCCTGGCAGGGACGGCATTGTACATACTTTATGTCACCCTGTTCATGCCTGCGAGGGAGCGACTTGACAACATCCGCTTCATGCAGATGGCTGAAGCCGGAAACAGGATGATAAACATAGTGAACGGCATGCAGGAGATCAAGCTGGCGGGAAATGAGGCCACAAACAGGAGGGAATGGGAATCCCTGCAGAAGGAGATGTACACCACGCGGATAAGGGGTCTGAAGATTCTTCAGTTCCAGACTGCGGGAGGAACTCTTATTCACGAGTCCATGAACATAATAATTACAGTCATCTCAGCTACGCTTGTTATAAACGGTCCAATGACACTGGGAATGATGCTGGCTGTGCAGTTCATTACCGGACAGCTAAACGGTCCGGTCTCCCAGATAGTCAGTTTCATGAGAGCGACACAGGATGCGCGGATAAGCCTGGAGCGACTGTCAGAGGTGCATGCCATGGAGCCGGAGGAGGCTGGCGGCCCGGATGCGGGGGCACCCATGCCTGAGCAGGCTGATATTGAGGTCAGGGATCTTTCTTTCAGGTATGAGGGTCCGGGATCACCGTGGGTGCTGCGTAACCTCAGTCTGAGCATCCCGGCCGGAAGGATCACTGCCGTCGTCGGTGAGAGCGGATCGGGAAAAACGACCCTGCTTAAGTTGCTGATGGGATTCTATCCTCCTGCAGAAGGCTCAGTAACTGTCGGAGGGCTCCGGTTGGATGACATCAGTATTTCCGCACTCAGGAGGAATACAGGTACAGTGATGCAGGAGGGCTATATCTTCCCGGATACAATCCTTGGGAATATTGCACCCGGAGAAGATATTCCGGATATGGGAAGAGTGGCAATGGCTTTGGAGACAGCATGTCTTAAGCCATTGCTGGATACCCTTCCTTCAGGAATTCAAACCCGTATAGGACAGGGAGGCCACGGTCTGAGCCAGGGACAGAGGCAGCGAATTCTTATTGCCAGGGTTGTGTACAAACAGCCTGCACTTATTCTGCTTGATGAGGCCACGAGCGCTCTCGATGCTACAAACGAGAGACTTGTTGTTCAAAACCTTACCGGATTCCTGGCTGACAGGACAGTTGTAATTGTTGCACACAGGCTGAGCACGGTGCGAAATGCTGACCGGATAGTTGTGCTTGAGGGAGGAAAAGTAGCTGAATCAGGCACCCACTCTGAACTCACTGCACTGAAAGGGAGCTATTACAGGCTCATCAGGGACCAGCTTGAGCTGGGCAGCTGATCACTTGCTATCCTTATTCCTGTCATAGGGTTCGTAATCATCGGGTTGATCCCTGAGACTGCTCCTGGGTGTGAAAATTCCGGTTGACTTCGCGGGGCCGCCTTCACCCTTTTTCTTTACATATTTGCGATAAAGCGAGAACCCGGTAAACGCAATAACTGCAGAATAAATGATGATGTCCTTAGTTTCCATTTTCTGTTTTCGTGAAACTTAACCGGCAAATTTAAGCATTTTGGCAATTGCCGGCCGGTGCATTTCATTTAAATGCGGTATTGGTTTGAGTTTTACCAATAATCCATTATTTTCGTGGTTTGAAAAAAAGGGGGTGAGCTGCATGCTATCCGCCTTTGTAAGAAGCACTGAAGAAAAAGGATTAATGATGACGACAAGAAATCCGGAAGACTCTGTTCATGATGAACAATTCGATGGTACTGA
>CAZHAI010000006.1:0-6959 GCA_964530645.1 uncultured Rikenella sp.
AGAAGCCTGGCAGGATGCTGCAGTGACGCTCGAGCGTACAAGGAAGACCAGCGAAGAGAAGAATATTGATGACGCCCTGTTCCAGATCTCCCGGAATATGCCGAACTCATGGCAGTTCCCGGATTATGCCGTTGCCCGGATAGTCTTTGACGGAAAGGAATATCTCAGTTCGGACAAGGATTACAGGGAACATGAATGGAGTCTCAGGGAGGAGTTCACTACAATTGACAGAAAATCAGGCACAATAGAGTTCTTCTATCTCAGGGGATTTCCTGCCACTTACTGGGAGACCCACCAGGAGTCCGAAGAGGAACTTCTGGGGAATATGGCAAACCTTATAACAGGGTTCCTGAATATAATCAAGGGCAATGAAATCAGGCAGCCCTCGGACAGGGAAGGGAGACAGACCGACGAGTCCAAGGCTGACAACCGTATCTTTTCATGCATCAATGAAATTTCAAAGAGTCTGAGGAACGGTCATACTATTGAAACCACACTCTCGGAGATCATTGAGCTGATTCCGATGGCTTTCTCGTTTCCCGAAAAGGTTGAATGCCGGATCACTTATGACAGGGTAAACTTTTCCTCACCGGGATACAGGGATTCTCCTCACTTCCTGGAAGCGCATCTGAAGACAATTTCGAACAAAAGCGGCTCGGTCAGGATTATCCTCACTGGAGATGAGCCAAAATCGGAAACCGGGTCATTTCTGGAAGAGGAGAAGCAGTTTGCAGAGACGCTTGCACTGCTGATTTCGGGATTCATAAACCTGATTCACGGCCTGGATTCGGTGAAAGTTACGCAGGAGGGGCTGAAGGAGATCATTTACGAGAAGGCCGAGCGTCTCAAGGAGCTGTCGTGCATAAACCAGACAACCTCAATTCTGCAGTCTGAGAAGACGGTTGAGAATGCCCTTAAGCGTATCGTTTACATTCTGCCTGATGCCTGGCAATACTCTGATCACACTGTTGCACGGATCAATTTCGACGGCAAGGAATACATGTCGCCCGGCTTCATTGTCACAAAATGGAGGCAAAGGCAGCCGTTCCTTACAATAGACGACAGGTTTGGTGAGGTTGAGATCTACTACACAAAGGAGTTTCCTGACATTGATGAGGGGCCCTTCATGAAGGAAGAGAGGGACCTGATAAATAATATTGCCACTTTGATATGCAACTACCTGAACACTGTTCAGGGTGAGGTTGCAATTAAAAAATACCGTTCGGAGGAGGAACTGAAGCAAAAGTACGAAGCTGCAAGGGACTTCCTGCTGAACAAGCGGAAACTGCTTCAGAACTTCCTGGAAAAGAACAATTATGACCGTGATATTTTTCATGACCTGATGAAATTCAAGGTCAGGGAGATACTTATTATCGCAAACCTTTATGATGCCTACAGTCTTGAGCGAGAAGGCAAATTCTCCGACTATATCCTTGGTGTCTATTACCAGCTTAATCTAACCTCAATACCGAGAATCACCGGGGTCTCTTCGTTTGAGGAGGCATTTGAGAAGCTCTACTCCAGGCACTTCGATCTTATAATAATAATGGTTGGGGTTGACAGGAAGACTCCGATGGAGATAGCAGCCAAGCTTAAATCACTATACAAGTACATCCCTATCTACCTTTTGCTTAACAACAACCAGTATGTAGGCTACTTTCAGGCTGAGCAGAGAAAAACCAGCCTTATAGACAATGTTTTCGTCTGGAACGGAGACTCCAGGATATTTTTTGCCATGGTTAAGCAGCTGGAGGATTATGTCAACGCTGACAATGACACCAAGGTTGGCTACAGCAGGATCATACTTCTGGTTGAGGACTCGGCAAGATACTACTCACGATACATCCCGCTGCTCTATCATTGTGTCATGGAACAGACAAGGCGCATCATTGAGGATGTGAGCACAATGGATGAGCTTTACAAGGTGCTGAGGCTGAGGGTAAGGCCAAAGATTCTTATGGCTTCCAATTATGAGGAGGCGATACAGATTTTTGACAAATACAAAGAGTATTTTCTCTGCCTGATCACCGACATCAAATTTGAAAAGAATTCAAAATTCGATGAGAAGGCAGGGTTCGAGCTGGTGCGTTACATCAAGTCGGAGATTCCTGACCTGCCAACAATCATCCAATCGTCTGACCGCAGCAATGAACTGATGGCCAAAGACCTCAACTGCGTCTTTATCTATAAAAACTCCGACACCCTTGCCCAGGAGATCAGGAACTTCATTAGTTTTAACCTTGGTTTCGGTGATTTCATTTACCAGGATAAGACCGGTAAGACAATCGGAACGGCCAAGAATATGAATGAATTTGAGCAGCAGTTGCAGTCTATTCCTACCGAGACACTGCTTTACCATGCCAGCCGGAATCACTTTTCACTCTGGCTTACGGCCAGGGGCGAGATACAGCTTGCCAGGGAGATAGCTCCCAAGAGAATAAGCGACTTCAATGATCCGGAAGCACTTCGTGATTACCTGGTTAAGATAGTCAAGCAGCTCAAGTTCGAGAAGAACAAGGGCAAGATAGTTGAGTTCGATGAGACACTGATTACAGAAGAGAGCAATATAATTCAGCTCTCCCCGGGAGCATTGGGCGGCAAGGGACGAGGGCTGGCCTTCATACATACGCTTATTTACAATTTTGATATCTCCCACTATGTTCCGGGCATCAATATCAAGGCTCCCAGAACATTCATAATCGGGACCAACGAGTTCGAGGACTTCCTCGATAACAACAGACTCAGAAACAGGATCTATTCGGAAACCAGTTATGATAAGATAAAGGAACTGTTCATCGGCGGAAAACTGTCGGCACCGCTCATAAATAAACTGAGAATCATACTCGGACAGATCCGGAAACCGCTTGCAGTACGGTCATCGGGACTCTTCGAGGACTCACTGATGCAGCCTTTTGCAGGGATCTTCGAGACTTACCTGCTTCCGAATAGTAATTCAGACATTGAAATTCGTCTTACACAGCTTACAGAAGCCATCAAGCTTGTATATGCTTCAATCTACTCCGATACGGCCCGGGGATACATTAATGCAATCAATTACAAGATTGAGGAGGAGAAGATGGCTGTTATAATCCAGGAGGTTGTGGGAGAACAGTATGAGGAGTTCTTTTACCCACATATAAGCGGTGTAAGTCAGTCATACAACTATTATCCTTACGGGCACATGCAGCCCGAAGACGGGTTTGCAGTGCTGGCGGTAGGCCTGGGTACGTATGTTGTGGAAGGGGAAAAAGCCTTCAGGTTTTCGCCGAAATACCCGAACCTGGAAAACAACACACCCAAGGATCAGTACCTGAACTCACAGGTTGAATTTTATGCCATTGATCTGAAGAAGAAGGATTTAAATCTCCTGGAGGGAGATACAGCGGGCCTTGCCCGGCTAAGCATTGAGGATGCCGAGCGGCACGGGATTCTGAATCACTGTGCATCTGTCTATTCGGCAGAGAGCAGAACCATTTTCCCGGGAATTGACAAGGCCGGACCGCGGATTGTCAACTTTGCCGACATACTCAAGTATGATTACATTCCTCTTGCCAGATCGCTTGTGGAGATACTTGATATTGTCAAGGAGGCGATGGGCACCCCGGTAGAGATCGAATTTGCGATAGACCTGGCGAAAGACAGTGACTACAGGGCATCATTCTACCTCCTGCAGATAAAGCCTATCATTGGGGCGGCCATTGATTACGACGTCAACATGGAAGAGATAGAGCGTTCGCATATGCTTCTCTATACTGAAAAGAGCATGGGCAACGGTATGATAAATGACATCACGGATGTGGTCTATGTAGACAGGGAATCATTCGACAAGTCAAAGACTCTTGAGATAGCAGCTGAAGTAGACTCCTTCAACCAGGAGATGATCAGAGATGGGAAGCAGTATATTCTTATCGGGCCGGGCAGGTGGGGCACTCGTGACAGGTGGATAGGTATTCCGGTTACCTGGCCCCAGATTTGCAACGCAAGGGTCATTATTGAGACGAGCCTGGATGATTTGCCGCTCGATGCATCGTCGGGTTCACATTTCTTCCACAATGTAACATCCATGAATGTCGGTTATTTCTCAATACAGCACCGTGACAGGAACACAGTCCTTGACTGGGATCTGCTTGGTCAGCAGAAGGTTGTGGGAAAAGGAAAGTATGTCACCCATGTTAAGTTCAGGAACAGGCTGACTGTCAGGATGGACGGCAGGAAACGCATTTCAGTGATCACCTGGGAGTGAATGCGGCTGGCCTTGATCTGCAGTGCAAATTGAAACTCCGGAGAACCTTGTTCAGTAGTCAGGATTACGCCCGGGTGGAATTTAAAGCTCTTTCTGGTAGATACGGAACTTCTTGACAACCTTGCAGCCGATCCGTTCGTACTCACCTCTCATCTTCAGGTTATCTTCAAGGACAAGGTGACTGTCAAGGGTTTCCATTCTGCTGTTTATCGCATCGCGGAGGATTTTAACCCCCATAAGCACATCGATACCCTTCCCCCTGAACTCCCTTTTGACACCGCCGAGCATCATGATCAGCTTCCGCGATCGTTTTGATTCCCTCAGCACCTTAAGGAACCCGAATGGGAGCAGCCTCCCGCGGCAGGCCTTGATGCCCTTGCTGAGGTCAGGCATTCCGATGGCGAAACCGATCGGCTCTCCATCTTTCATCACTGCCTTAATATATTTCGGGTCGAGAATTGGAAGGTAACGGGCGGCGAAATCAGATTTCTCCTTATCGTTGAGAGGAACGAATCCGTAAATCTCCGCGAACGTGTCGTTCATCAGCCCGAGTATCGGTATGATATAGGGCTTCAATTGCTTTTTGGTCTGGAATTCAATTATTTCAAACTCCTTGCTTCTTGTAATCTTGTCAAGGACCCTTTCGTAAACAAGCGGAAACTCCTTCGGGATATCACCGAGATAATTCACCAGGTCTACCTTTTTTGTATACCCCTCGTTTTCAATGAGAGTCACCATATAGGGTGAATTGTTGGCGCTTGTGATGAATTGCGGGTACTGAAATCCCTCGGTCTGGAATCCCTGCGGATCCTTGTCAGAGAAACCCAGCGGCCCCACAATGCCTCTCATGCCGTTTTGCTTTGCCCAATCTTCAATTTTGCTGATTAACGCATGAAAAACCGCCTGATCGTTGTAGCACTCCATGAAGCAGAATCTGCCGTGGTTCTCATGATTGATCTCGTTGTATCTCCTGTTGATGATTCCCATTATCCTGCCGACAGGCTTGTTGTCCCTGAAAGCCAGAAGAAGAAGACCGTCGGCATATCCGAACGATTTATTTTTCTTCTTGTCGTATAACTCCCACTCATCCATATATAATGGCGGGAGCCAGTCAGGTTCATTTCTGTGTACCTTTTCAGGCAGATAGATAAAATCACGGAGGTCCTTTCGGGTTGTCACCTCCTTAACGGTAATTTCTCCCATGTCAGTCAGGTTGCGTGGTTTTAAAGATAGTCAAGTTTTCTCTTGTCGTTCCTTTTTGTCAATTTCATCAGCCACCCGCAGCAAGAGCCTGGTGTCGATGACATTGACAAAAAAGAGTACAACAACCACAAAGCATGCTGAATAGTTGAGAGATCCGGGCAACAACACCTCGGCAATCATTATCAGGCCGACTGCGATTCTGACCTCAGTAGGCCCCATTTTTCCCGAGTCTATTGAGTATTTGCCGGTTATTTTATACCGGAGAAGGGCAATGATCATCTCCCAGCCGTAAAATACAACGAAGCCGTAACCAAGCAGTATCCATGCACCTTCAACGTAAAACATATAGCCAAAACCTATCAGGATGATGCTCATCCAGTCAATCGTGATATCGAGGGTGAAGCCGTAATTTTTTCTCGGTATGTTTCTGAAGTATGCAAGTCTTCCGTCAAGTGAGTCGCCGAACCAGCTGATGAAAAAACCGACCAGGCCGAGGAGAAGGAAAAGACGGTTGAAGGATGCCGCCAGGATAAAGCTTGATGAGACGACCACGTTTCCGAAAAACCCGATACCCGTGAGCATGTTCGATGTAATGAAGGACGGGATTCTTTTGACCAGCCATGAGATGGCCATCTGTTCCTGCTTCTTCAAAAGGTTGGTTCTGGCCCTGTCAGCAAAAACATTTTTGAGTACCTCGCCGTTGAAGAGAGATTTAAGGTTGTTAGCGGGATTCTTTTTGTCAGGCATAGCAGGAATTTGTCTTCTAAGTTAAACTAATTTACCAGGAACAAACTCCTCCGGCACGGGCATTCCATAGACTTTTTTTCTCAGGAAGTCGCCCAGGGACTGCAGATCAGGGTAGTGCGACTGTTCCCCCGGACTGATTAGCTCCCCGATACCGATACGCTGCACCCGGTCACGCTTGTTAAAGACCTCCGACGGAAGTCTGAGTGACCGTATCCTCCAGTTGATAAGGCCAAGGAAATAGAAGAACATGGAATTTTTGTCGAAGAAACGAATGGGCAGGACCGGCACTTTTGCCGAGCGGATCAGGTGGAGCACACTCTCCTGCCATCGGCGGTCCCTCACCTTCATATCCCTCAGTGTGAAGTCGGAGACTGCTCCCGAGGGAAAGAATCCAAGGGGGTGTCCGTCGTGAAGATGACTGAGTGCTTCACGTATCCCCTTCAGACTGGCTGCCTTTATTCCGGTCTTTTTGTTTCCAACAGGAACCACTGAGATGAAATTGCCGTCAAGGGTTTTGACATGAGAGAGTAACCTGTTGACCATGAACTTGTAGTCAGGTCTCAGCCTGGCCATAATGTCTATTGTCATTATTCCGTCGATGCCGCCATAAGGATGGTTTGAGATAGTTATGAAAGCACCGTCAGGCAATTGCTTAAGCCTGTGGGCATTGCCCACCGCATAATTCACACCTAAGTCATCAAGAAGCCGTGATGTAAATTCTGCCCCCGTCCATGCGCTTGAATTCTCATACACCCTGTTGATTTTG
>CAZHAI010000006.1:6969-22237 GCA_964530645.1 uncultured Rikenella sp.
GAATACGAATGACCTGTTCAGCACGGCGATGGCCATTTCTGCCTCTGAACAGGAATGACAACGGTTCCAGATCTTTTGGCTCAATAAGCTTCATAACAGTAAAAGCAAATTTACAAATTTTATGAAATTTCTCTCACCGGTAACAGAAGCAGACCCGGCCTAGGGTCAACAGGTGACTATTACCTTGGAATTCCTGATCTAAAAACAATATATTTGAAACTGATCAGATCCCTTACTGAAACAGGATAAAACAGGCAACTCATGAAAATGCAATCTCCCATTCTGGCTGCTGTTGGAGCAGTGCTTCTAGCCGGCTGTGCCGGCAGCAATTCTGTGCCGACAGATCTTTCAAAAAACAGCATTATCCCAAAGCCGGTCTCGGTTACAGCCACCGGTGAGTCGTTCACTCTGACTTCGAAAAGTGACATCTTCATCATGCCGGACGGACCTGCCGGGCTGGCATTAATTGGAAATTACCTTGCGGATAAACTGAATCCTTCCACAGGTCTGGGCATGAAGGTGATCACAGACGGCAGCAAACCAGGCAAGGGAGACATTCTCCTCAGCCTCACAGAAGCCGACGCAGAACTCGGAGATGAGGGATACGAACTTGTGATCACGGACAAGTTGCTGGCAATCAAGGCAAACAAACCTGCCGGGGTCTTCCATGGTATCCAGACTGTAAGGCTGTTGCTGCCCCATGAAGTTGAAGCAGATACGCTTCAGCCAGGGCCGTGGATTATACCAACGGGGACAATACGCGATTATCCGGCATACGGTTATCGCGGAGTAATGCGTGATGTGGCACGCCATTTCTTCGGCCCGGAAGAAATAAAGAGGTATATTGACCAGCTTGCAATGTACAAGATAAATGTTTTGCACATGCACCTCTCCGATGACCAGGGATGGAGGATAGAGATCAAATCATGGCCCAACCTCACCACCCATGGTGGCAAGACGGAGGTCGGCGGCGGAGAGGGAGGCTTCTATACCCAGGAGGAGTATTCAGAAATAGTAAAATATGCTGCTGAACGGTTTATCACAATAATTCCCGAGATTGACATGCCGGGCCATACAAACGCGGCACTCTCATCATATCCTGAGCTCAACAGGGACGGCAAGGCGCCGGAGCCTTACACAGGCATAAATGTCGGATTCAGCACGCTTGACACCCGGTCAGAAATCACTTACAAATTCGTGAATGATGTTGTGGGTGAGATCGCTGCCCTGACACCCGGTGAATACTTTCATATCGGCGGAGACGAGTCTCATTCAACCAAAATTGATGACTATATCTATTTTGTCAACAGGGTTCAGGATATAGTAGGGTCACACGGGAAGAAAGTTATCGGGTGGGATGAGATAGCACATTCAAGCCTTAAGCCTGACGCAGTGGTCCAGTACTGGGCAAGGGCTGCCAACGCAATCAAGGGGATCAGTCAGGGGGCGAAGGTTCTGATGTCACCGTGTCAGCACGCCTATTCTGACATGCAGTATGACACTGCCAGCATCTTCGGCCTTCACTGGGCAGCATACATAGAAGTTGATGACGCATACAACTGGGATCCCGCCACGCTGGTCCCTGAGATCACAAGGGAAAACATCGTAGGGGTTGAGGCTCCGCTGTGGGCTGAGACAATTTCAACATCCGGGGAGGCCGAATACCTTATATATCCACGGCTTCCGGGATATGCCGAGATTGGATGGACACAGGCCTGGATGCGCAACTGGGACGAATACAAAACCAGGCTCGCCTCTCACGGCAGGAGGATGCAGGTCATGGACATCAACTTTTACCGCTCCCCGCTTGTACAGTGGGAGCTGGAGGGCGAGTAATATATTTGTCTATAGACAAAATATTGATTATAAATTAATTACACAAACAAATCATGGAATTCTTATATGAAGGACTCATTTCTATTACCTGGCAACAGGTGGTGATGTGGGTTATCGGGGCAGTGCTGGTTTACCTGGCCATTGCCAAAAAGCTTGAACCGTCACTGTTGCTTCCGATGGGATTCGGGGCTATACTGGTCAATCTCCCGTTGTCAGGCGTACTGGACCAGACCCTTCCGGGGATAGGGGAGGTGACTGGCATCCTTGACTGGCTCTTCAAAGTCGGAATAGAGACTTCCGAAGCAATGCCGCTGCTGCTGTTCATCGGGATAGGGGCAATGATTGACTTTGGTCCGCTGCTCTCAAACCCCAGGCTTTTACTGTTTGGTGCTGCCGCGCAGTTTGGGATCTTTGCCACAGTCACGGCTGCAGTGTTGCTGGGATTTGACCTCAGGGATGCTGCTGCTATCGGGATAATAGGCGGTGCGGATGGTCCCACATCGATCCTCGTTTCACAGGTTCTGAAGAGCGATTATATAGGGCCGATAGCGATAGCGGCCTATTCCTACATGGCCCTGGTGCCGATAATTCAGCCGTTCGCCATCAAGATGTGCACAACGGAGAAGGAGAGAAAGATACGTATGAGCTACAATCCGAAAAGCGTATCGAGGCTTACCAGGATAATATTTCCAATATCAGTCACAATAATTGCGGGTCTGGTTGCTCCGGCATCCATTGCCCTTGTGGGGTTCCTGATGTTCGGCAACCTGATCAGGGAGTGCGGTGTGCTCAAGTCATTGTCTGAAAGTGCACAGAAGGAGCTTGTAAACCTGATTACACTGTTGCTTGGAATAACAATTGCGGCAAGCATGCAGGCAGACAAGTTCGTGGCACTTGACACTGTCAAGATCATGGGTCTGGGACTGCTTGCATTCGTTTTTGACACAATTGCCGGAGCCTCATTTGCCAAATTCCTGAATTTCTTCCTGAAGGAAAAAATAAACCCGATGGTTGGCGCGGCAGGCATATCAGCATTTCCCATGTCATCGAGGGTCATCCAGAAAATGGGCCTTGAGGCTGATCCAACAAACCACCTGCTGATGCATGCGGCAGGGGCAAATGTCTCAGGTCAGATCGCCAGTGTTATTGCCGGCGGTGTTATAATAGGACTGGTACCCGGATTACTGTAAAGGAGGACGAAACATGAATGAAGATTTATTTAAGTCGCTTGATCTGATGGGAAAAGGCATGACTGCCATTTTCGTCGTCATAATCGTTATCTATCTCGCGGTACACCTGATACTGAAACTGACGGGAAACAAAAAGCCGGAGACATCCGAACAGAACCGGGGCGAAGTTTAAAAATCGCCTTCGGCATTGCCGAACAGCCGGAAGTTGTATGTCAGCATGAATATAGGCTGAGCAAAGATTGTCATCTGGTAGCCATTGATTGCTCCATTCTCATTCTTGAAAAAGATTGAGTATGGATTCTTTCTTCCCAGTACGTTGTAGACTGTAGCCGTAAATGAGGAGTGATTCAGCTTTTTGGCCTGAAGGTTGCCGTTGACCGTCGCAGCCAGGTCAAGCCTCATGTAATAGGGAATACGATAGTCATTCCTGTTTGAGTAGTAGACATGCGAGGAGTTGTAGAAGTTGTAGAAGGCAACGGGGTAAGTTATTGGCCTTCCCGAGCTGTAAACGAAATTGGAGGTCAGGTTGAACCGTCTGGATGCCTTTGCATTTATGACTATTTTCAGGTCATGGGGCTTGTCATAGTTTGCAGGGAACCAGTTGCCACTGTTTACCTTTTCCTCCTCGAACTGACCGTCGACCTTCATCAGGACTCTTGACCAGGTATAGCTGACCCATCCGGTGAGGCTTCCCTGCTGTTTTTTCACCATCACCTCCACGCCGTACGCTTTGCCGTCGCCGTTTATTATATCCGTTTCGAGCGCGGGGTTCATAATCAACTCAGCGCCGCCCTTGTAGTCCAGGGTATTTGTAAGCCATTTATAATAGCCCTCCACGGATGTTTCAATGGCTCTCCTGTCAATGTTCATATACAGTCCGGCCGAAACCTGGTCGCCCCGTTGCGGTTTGATATAAGTGTCACTCAGTTTCCAGATGTCGACGGGTGACATCGAGGTTGTATTAGAGATCATATGTAGGTACTGGTATGCTCTCTGAGCACCAATCTTAAGAGATGCATTCGAACCCATCATGAACCGGGTGGAAAACCTGAAGTCCAGTCCGGGGTAAGAACTGACAACCTCCTTCTCTCCGTATGATACAGTATCTGTTATATTTTCCACCCTTCTTGGCAAACCATCTGTATAGATGAATTCCCGGCGGGGGCCGAAGCTTGTATAGAGGGTTCCCCGCACTCCGGCAGATAATGAAAGCCATGGAGTTAACTCAATCTCGTCACTAAGATATAGTGACGGTTCCAGGGCTCTTTCGCTCTGCAGCTCAAGGGGTATGGCTTCTGATGCATCACCTGACGGCACGCGTTTCCCGGGAGCCAGCGAGTAGAGTGTGGCGTCCAGGCCAAACTCCATCCTGTTTTTCGCTGAGCTGAGGAATGTAAAATCAGCCCTGCCAATCTTCTGGCTCAGGTCATAATATGTGTGGTTGGCCTCAATTGAGTCGGCTGAGGATGTGAGCCGGTAGCTGTAGTTGCTCAGGATGGCAAAGTACTGTGCCGTGAGCCTGTCACCGAAAGAGTGTTTCCATTTCAGGGTGGCTGCCGTGTTACCGTATCTGAAGCCGCTTTCCATGAAGTAATCGAAACTGTCGTCGCTGTGATACCCGGACAGGGATATTGAGTTCTTCCTGTTCAGGTCGGCGGTGAGAGTTCCCTGAAGATCATAAAATGATGCGGTGCTCTTCTTCAGTCTCTCATCACTGAGCATACCCAGAAGCCAGTCGGAATAGGTTGTGCGTCCTCCGATAATGAAAGAGACCTTGTCCCTGATCAGAGGCCCGTCAATCATGAGCCTGCCGGTGACAGGGCTTATGCCTCCGCTCACCTTTATCTTATCGCGGTTGCCTTCTGCCGGGACTATTTCCATTACTGACGAGAGCCTGCCGCCGTACTTGGCCGGCATACCGCTCTTGAAGAGTGTCACATCGGTTATCAGGTCGGAGTTGAACGCTGAGAAGAAACCGAAGAAATGGGATGCATTAATTATAGGGGCATAATTCAGGAGTACGAGGTTCTGGTCTGTGCTTCCGCCGCGTACGTTGAACCCGGCGGAGGCTTCGCCCACTGTCTGGATGCCGGGAAGCATAAGGGTGCTCTTCAGCAGGTCCGCCTCGCCCAGTCCGAGAGGTATCTGTTTGAGCATCTTCACATTGATCTTCTCTGTGCCCATGCGGGTGTTCCTTACACTGTTCTCACGGTTTGCGGAGATTACAACAGCATCGATCTCACTGGGGCTTTCTGTCAGCGAGACATCGAGGGAGCCGTCAGAATAGATCAGGACGTTTCTGCTGGCGGACTTCATTCCCATCATCCTGTATTCAATCCTGTACTGGCCGGGAGGAAGGGAGATTGAGTAGAATCCTGCACTGTTTGTCATGGCTCCTGCCCGGAGCTTGTCGACATAAACAACGACACTCTGGATCCCGGTTCCGTCAATTGCATCCCTTACTACACCGGTAAGGGTGACTCTTTCTGGTATCCCTCCGGCAGAGGGCCTGCCTATCCTGAACAAACGGTAATCATCACTTACAGTCGACGCCTCTTCCTGCTGCACCGGCCTGAGGAAGTCGGCTGACGCTGACTCCGCGTACTTGTCCCTGACATATGTTTCATACTCCTTCGCAAAGCCCGTCTTGATTGCATAACCTTTCGAGAGAATGATCCTGTTGTCAGGGGTTATCATGAATAGCAGCCCGTCGCGGCGGAGGGCTTTGTCAAGCACTCCTTCGACAGTTGAGTTTGTGGCCGAGACGTTCAGGTAAAGGGAGTCGGTCCACCGCGGAGAGTAATAAATCCTTACAGGAACTTTTCTTTCGACAGTGTCAACAAAATCATCGAAGAGTATCCGGCTGAACTGGAACGTGAGATTGTTATCCTGACCCCGCAGAAAAAAAGTGAATCCCAGCAAAACCAGAATGAACAGGCTCCTTTTCATAATCCCTGTGCGGCGGCCCGGCGGCTGTCGTATGTTTGTAACACGTTAATCATCTGTCTCTTTCCGGCTTTTCGAAGCTTCAGCCTTTGCTGGTCGATAATTTTTTTCATCTCAGCCGATCCGTCTCCGAACGCTTTCATGAACTTGCCTCCGGAGGTTACCTTCCTGTAGCCGTCATGGGTCATGACGTAACCGACAGGGGAGTAGTAATACTCATCTATTCCGTTGCGCTGGTGCACAACGCACCTGTGTCTGATTATATAACCTGTGGGTCCGTTATAGGCCATCTCATAGAATCCTTCCGGAATCTCCCCTCCGGTCTCCCCGGCGGAAAGGTACCTGAACCGCATTGTGTCAGTCCTGAAGCAGAGAGTGAAGGTGCTGATCAGATCACGTTTGATGGATACCTGGTAGAGGTTGCTTCCAAAGTCGTTGTCAATCTCTGAAAAGATGACCTCGTCCGTAAAGGTGTCATACTGAAGCACCATGCCCTCATATTTTCGTCCCTTTACGACGATGTCCGCAGTCCGCTCCTCTCCATAGAACAGAAGCGGCTTATTGCTGGCCCTGTAGTGGTAGGGGAAATATTCATTACCGTTAATGAAGGCATATCCGGTACCGGTTCTTATTGAATAGACGCTGTCAAGCAGCTCTTTATGAGCAGCTTCTACGGTAGCAAACCGGTTTAAACTCCTGTCAGTTGCGCCCGTGGTTCCCTGCTGTGAAAAACCCGTAAGGGCAGTGCAAAAGAAAAGTATCAGCAGGTATGTTCTTGTCATCACAGGTAAGGTGGATAAAAGCAATGCCGAAATAACAAATATTATTTCTAATAGCGGGACAGTTAACAAATTTTAATGTTTCAAACACCTTATTTTACGGCCAACCGTGATATCCGGGAGGGATTAAGTTCTATTTTTGTCAATTCTTCAAACAAGGACAACAAGCAAACTGTTTTAACTGTATAGGAGCATGATCAAAAGGTGGTATAGGATCATTTTTGTTATAATCATCTCCTTTACCCTTGCTACATGCATCGATCCCTACACACCCCAGCTCAGGAAATTTGAATCGCGGCTCGTGGTTGATGCCCTTGTCACTGATGAAATAACGTCCAGCTATGTACGCCTTTCGCGCACAACACTTTTACCGGACGAAAATCCCCTGAAGGTCACCGGAGCCACTGTTACCTTAAAGGATGACCTGGGCAATACTGTTATTCTAAGTGAGAGGAATCCTGGCGATTATCACACTGACAGCCTCACCTTCAGGGGAGAAGTTGGCAGGACATACACTCTCTCAATTGTGACTGCTGACGGTGTGACATATGAGTCGAGCCCCTGCCTGATGCATCCAGTGCCCGGGATCGACAGCCTCTATTATGGTGTGGACCAGGTTTTTTCCGAGCAGACGGGCAGTTTCCGCGAGGGGATCAGCTTTTATATTGACACCAGGGATGAGACTCCCGGAAGCTATTATCGATGGTCGTATGAGGAGTATTGGAAATTCTCTGTTCCCGATCCGGCTCTTTTCAGGTATATCGATGACACGACAATCTTTCCTCTGAGTATAATAAAGCAGACCTGCTGGTCCCATACCCGTTCCGATGTAATTGACATCGAGAACACTGTTTCAGGCCATACGGGAGATTTTGTCATGAAACCTATCCTCTTTGTCGCCTCGGATGAGAGTGACAGGCTGCTGATACAGTATAGCCTGGCTGTCAAACAGATGTCGGTATCTGCAGAGGAGTACGAGTTCTGGAACCTGATGACTGAGATTAACGAGGCCGGAGGGGATATCTTTGACAAGCAGCCATTTCAGGTATTCAGCAATATCAGGAATACGACAGATCCGGATGACCAGGTGATAGGTTACTTCCAGGTCTCCGGGGTGAAGCAGAAGCAGATCTATGTGACTGCCAGGGAGGCGGCAGACCTTGGACTACCGGTTTACAGATATGAATGTGACAGGCAGGAGAAGGGCGAGATAGACTATCCGTCCACATCAGGTGAGGGATTTACCTTCAACGAGATACACGCGGCATTCCTTTATTCCGGATATGCTTTTGTCGGGCCGATCTATGATAAGGATAACAAGCTGTTCAGGCTTATATTCGTCAGGCCTCACTGCGCCGACTGTACATTAAGGGGCAGCCTTTCCAGGCCATGGTTCTGGGTTGACCTCGAGTAAGATTTGAAACGGATGAAACTTTCAGCTTTACATAAAATCATCCCGCGCCTTCTGCAGAAGGGGGCCATATTGCTGACCCTTCTGCTGTTAATGCCGGCTTCGCTCTGCGGTCAGGGGGAAAATATGCCAGCTACGGCTGCCGGGAATAGTTTGCTTATCCTTGAAGAGATTAACCTGGTGACTGACAGGGATATCTACATTGCCGGGGAGCAGGTCTTCTACAAAGTATCACAGAGCGGGCGCCTCACTCAGACCCCCGGAACCATCAGCAGGGTGGTGTATGTTGATCTCCTTGACAGTCATAAAACACCTGTGGTTCAGGTCAGGACAGGCACCGATGGTTTCACCGGCGCCGGGGCGTTCAGGATTCCTGACACCCTTCGCACCGGCAACTATTTCATCCGTGCCTTCACTAACGTGATGAAAAACTATCCCCAGGCGCTTTTTGCTTACAGAATGATCACGGTGATCAACCCGTTCAGAAGCCTTGCCGGCTTCAGAATTCCGCCATCAGACCATCAGGCTGACAGTGTGGTCTTTTTTCCTGAAACTGGTTACCTTGTGGCTGGAATTGAGTCGCGTCTGGGTATCAAATGTTACAATGCCAGCGGTGATCCAGTTGTAATCCGGGGCATAGTTCTGACAGCAGCCGGAGATACGGTGGCCGGTTTCGGGACCGACAGGCGCGGGACTGCTCTCTTCAATCTTGCAGTGCCTGATGCCGGGCAGCTCAGTATGATCGCATTTGACGGAAGAGGTGCGGGAAGACGGTTTGACCTTCCCCCGGTGAAAAATTCCGGGTTGACATTTTACATTGGTCCGGAAAGGAACCGAGGTTCATTGAACCTTCGCCTTGCAGCAAGCACAGGCATCAGCGGGGGCCCTGTTAAAGTTGTTTATGCACCAGTCTGTCATGCTCCCGTTGTGAAGGAGGTCTATCCTGCAGGTAACCCTGTTGTCACATTTGAGGCGGAGAGTCTTCCCGGCGGACTGGCCAGGATTAGTGTCACAGACGGGCAGGGGAGAGAGCTTGCCTCCAGGTGGTATTACAATACATCGGTTCCACCTGCTGAGCTCGAGGTTAAAGTCAGTTCTCCGGTCACCAGGACCCGCGAAAAGGTCGGAGTTGCAGTCAGAATGACAGACGGTGCGGGTAATCCCCTTTCCGGATCGGTTTCTGTTTCTGTTGTAAAACCTGTTCTGGTGAATGAAAGCAGTTATGATGACCTCAGCAGGATTTTACAGTTGCCTTCGGTCCAGGCATTCAGGACGGAGATTGAACAGCCGGACATCAATGATTTTCTGATTTTCTGTGAGGAGAACGGATATCTCAACGGTTATGCCGGCGGGGTAAGCGATATCCTCTACCTTCCGGAACCTGAAGGACACCTTGTCAGCGGGGTGATCAGGGATATCGAAACGAATGAACCGCTTGCCGGAGAGGACCTGACGCTGTCTGTCGTAGGCAGGGTTGCCAGGTGCAGTTTCACCACTACTGACAGCGAGGGGAGGTTCAGTTTCCCTCTCATTGAATATGGCAGGAAAGAGATAGTGATACAACGGCTCAACCCCGGAAAGGGGGAGTACTATGTCGATCTGACGGACCCATTCCTTTTTGAGATGAAACTTACGCAGCTGCCCGGGCCCTTCTATCCTGACACAACCCGGCTGAAAGAGCTCAATGATGCCATTATAAGCATGCAGGTCAGCAACATTTATGACCCGTTCCTGAGAAAGGGGAGTGTGAGGCTTTGCAGCGGAACTTTTCCCGGTTTCTTCGGCGAGCCGGACCGTACCGTAATACTTTCAGAGTTTATACAGCTAACTACTCTCAGGGAGGTGTTCAAGGAGCTTGTGCCGGGGCTTACAAGCAGCGGAAGGGGCGAAAACCTCACTCTGACGCTTGCCAACCGTTTTCCCGGTGTGATTTTCAGCTCTCCTCCCCTGGTCATTCTTGACGGAGTGCCGGTGTATGACCTGGAGAAGCTGCTTGACATTCCTTCATCGCAGATAGAGAAGGTTGAAGTTCTGAGTACAAGGTACTTCATTGGCGAGATTGTTCTGGAGGGGATCATTAACATCGTTTCCCACAATGGAGATCTGAGTGTGCTTGAATTTGACAGATCTGTTTTAAGGCAGGAGTACGATATGCTGCTGGACAGCTATGATGTTTTCACACCTGATTACTCAACTGACTCACTGAAGATGAGTCGTATTCCCGATTACCGCAATACTCTCTACTGGAATCCTGCTGTAATGACCGGTGCTGACGGATCTGCCGCCGTTGAATTCTGGACCTCGGATGAAGCCGGGGAATATCTTGTTATCACAGAGTACGTGGCATCTGACGGCCGTCGAGGGAGAAAGGTAACTCCACTTATTGTCGCGAAAAATTAGTAATTTTATACTGACATTTTTCCCGTGGTGAAAATGTCAGATGTCGGACCAACCTGTGGACGGATGAAAAGAGCACTTTTACTGATGCTTCTGGCAGTTGCTGCTTCCTGCAGCCCTCTGAGGAAAGGTTCTTCTGCACTTCCGGAGGAAGACCTGATCATAACGAGGAAGTATGTGGGCGATTTCATCGAGTATCGCCATACCGGACCTGAGAACTATGAGGGACCCAATATAATATGGGTAAAGACATCAATGGAGAACGAGTATGGCAAGATCTCGGCATATGGAAAGAAATGTGACTTTGTCCAGGGTGACAGGCTCTATCTCAGGAGAGTCTTCTACAGTCCGGGAATTGTCTCCGGTTACTGGGTCTATATTATCGAGAATGACTCATCAGTGTCATACCGGGCGACGGACCTGCAACATGACCGTGAGGTATTCATCAGGGCCTGGTTTGAGTAACCTATACGGTAACCGCGTGTAGATGAAGAACATCATAGTTTCAACATTTCAGAAGTTTGACAGTGCCCAGAGTCTCGGCGGGATACTGCTTTTTGGTGCAACGATTATTGCGCTGTTGTTTGCAAACACCGGGCTGAGCGACTTCTACGACAGTCTCAGGGAGACTAAGATCGGTTTCGAAGCCGGTAATTTCAGTCTTCAGAAGCCTCTGCTGCTCTGGGTAAACGATGGCCTCATGGCGGTATTTTTCTTCATGATAGGCCTTGAAATCAAGCGGGAGCTGATGATTGGCGAACTCAATTCGCCCTCGAAGGCCGCATTGCCTCTGATTGCTGCCCTTGGAGGAATGGCGGTGCCCGTTGTCTTCTATCTCATTCTTAATCAGAATCCTCTGGCATCACAGGGATGGGGGATACCAATGGCCACTGACATTGCATTTTCACTTGCAATACTGAAGCTGCTGGGAAACAGGGTGCCCGTGGGGCTTAAGGTCTTTCTGGCCGCGTTTGCCATTATTGACGATATCGGAGCTGTGCTGGTGATAGCTCTCTTTTACAGTGCTTCCATAGACTGGATGATGCTGCTCTGGGCAGCCATCCCGCTGGCGTTGCTTGTCTTCCTGGGGATTAAGAACCTTTTCCCAAAGTATCTGCACCTTGCCTGCAGTATAATAATCTGGTATTTCTTTCTCAAGTCGGGAATACACCCAACAATTGCCGGAGTGTTGCTTGCCTTTACAGTGCCGCTCAGGCAGAAAACCGATGTGCATACTTTCACAAGGAAGATGTGCGAGATTGCTGATGACATAAGGGAGAATGATTCTGCTCACACTACATTGCTCACATCCGAGCAGATGGAACAGATAGATGATATTGATGAGTGGACCGGGAAAGTGCGGTCGCCCCTGCAGCATATCGAACATGTATTGCAGGGCTGGGTTGCATACTTCATAATGCCGGTTTTTGCCTTTTTTAATGCCGGCGTTGCATTCAATGCCGGGTTGCGGCCTGATGTGCAGCTTATTACAAGCTTGGCATTGAGTCTGTTCCTTGGTAAGACAATTGGGGTGACCCTCTTCTCATATGCAGGTCTGAAGCTCAGATTTGCCAGCCTGCCACTGGGAGTCTCCTTCAGCCAGATTTTCGGAACGGCAATGCTGGCAGGAGTGGGATTCACGATGTCAATGTTCATCGCCAGCCTGGCATTTTCAGAAAATCCCCTGCTGATGGATTCAGCCAGGATCGGCATAATGGCCGGATCACTTGTTTCCGGCATTTCCGGCTACCTCATGCTCCGGTTTTGTCGCAGGGGTAACGGTCAGATTATGAAAGAGTGAGCCAGATGGAGGATATCCACGGTACCCTTTACTTCATTGCCCTTATTCCCGGAGGTGAATTGAGGGACAGGGTACGCACTGTCAAGGAGAGGATGAAGGTTCTCTATACCGCCTCTCATGCGTTGAAGTCCCCGGCTCATATTACATTGCAGATGCCGTTCAAACGTCACAGCGGTGATGAACCACGGATGGAGGAAGCCCTCAGGAAGTTTGCTGCTGCGGAAAAGGCGTTTGAAGTGAGTCTTGACGGCTTTGGTGCATTTGTGCCCAGGGTGATCTATATCAAAATAACTGAACCCGGACCGGTAAGGGAGCTGCACTCGCGCCTGAAGGCGATGTTGTTGTCAGAACTTGGCTTCAGTCCTTCGGAATTAATGAAGGATGTGCTGCCGCACATCACTGTCGCAACCCGGGATCTGACAAAAACAGCATTCAGCCAGGCATGGCCGGAGATAATGAATGAGGAGTTCAGAGCCACCTTCACTGCCTGTAGTATTTTTTTGCTGAAACATAACGGAAAGTACTGGGAAATTTTCAGGGAGTTTAATTTCTGCTGAATGATGACCTCAGGCAGGCATTTCAAATACTTCATTACAGCATTATTGTTCATTGCGGTACAATGCCTGGATACTGTAACATATTCACAATCAGTGAGCCAGATTATCAGAGGACTGGTGACTGATTCCGAAACTCATGTACCGCTTGCCGGGGCCGGGGTTATACTGGATTCAAGGGAAGGCAGGCAACAGGCAGTAACGGATGAATCCGGAATGTACAGGATCACCACAGGAGCCGGAAGAGTTACTGTAAGGATTTCTTATCTCGGGTACAGCGAAGTCTTTTTTAACGATGTTCTGGTAGGCACGGGAAAGGAAATCGAATTGAATGCCGAGCTGACTGAGACAGTGATCAGTACAGGGGATATCATAATCACTGCCGGAAGAAAGAGCTCTTCTTCGGTTAATACAATGGCAACAGTCAGTTCCCTTACTTTGCGGTCTGCAGATGCGCTTCGTTTTGCCGGTGGCTACTATGATCCGTCAAGGATGGTCAATTCCTTTGCAGGTATATCAACAGGCAACAATGATTACAGCAATGAGCTGGTCATTCGGGGCAACTCTCCCAGGGGGATGTTATGGCGGCTTGAAGGAATCGAGATACCAAATCCAAATCATTTTTCCACAGGTCAGGGTTCAAGCGGTGGCGCCTATTCTGCTGTCTCATCAAACTCCCTGGAGAGTTTTGGATTCTATGCCGGAGCTTTCCCCGCAGAATATGGGAATGCAATTTCCGGGATCATGGATCTTGAACTCAGAAAAGGCAACAACGAACATGGAGAGTATGCATTTCAGACAGGAATGATTGGCGCAGAAGCCTCGGCCGAAGGCCCGATTTCCAGGAAACATGGCGCTGCTTTCGTTATTAACGCAAGGTATGTCGACTTCAGCATCCTGAGAGATCTCGGTCTGCTCGGGAAAGAAACTGTAAACATTGCCCCGCATACATCGGACCTGGTTTTCAATATCAGCGTTCCCGGAGGCAAAGCAGGTAATTTCAACATCTTCGGGCTTTACGGTGCCAGCCAGGACGGCGTAAAAGCCACACACGACTATACACTCTGGAATACTCCCTTTGACAACCAGGAGGAGATAGAAGACGAAAAGATCATGGTTACAGGTCTGAAGCATACAGTGACCCTTCCCGACAGGAAGACATACATTAAATCCACAGTTGCCTTCACAACCCAGGATGAGATCTTCAGTGAAGGTTATCTTGATTCCTCATACGTCAGGAGGGATGATTATCACTACAGGTTCAGGTATCCTTCAGGACGGGTTTCAGTAATGATAAACCACAAATTCAATGCTGCAATTAGCATGAGAGGCGGTATGAGCTATGATCACACAAAAGGCGACATGCTGTCATATCGGGTTAATAATGATAATGCCTATGACACCCTGATCAATGATATTGTCAAAACCAATGTGACCCAACTCTTCGCTCAGGGAAAGTTCAGCTTTCCTGGCGGACTTGAAATTAATGCCGGGCTTCATCTGACACATCCGGAACTGAGTGGTGAATACAGCCTGGAGCCCCGCCTCGGATTGAGATACAGGATGGCAGAGGGGCATTATTTTGTTGCCGGCCTCGGCCTTCATACCCATGTCGAAGCCTTGCCCGTGTATTATACCCGGATAAAGAGAGAAGACGGCTCATGGAGCCTTGGCAACAATGACCTGGAGATGACCCGGTCACTGCAATGGGTGGCCGGACTGGACCTGGCTCCCCGGTCTGACCTGACTGTCAGGTTTGAAGTATACTATCAGTACCTGTTCAATGTGCCAGTTGTAAACAGACCTAATTCGAGGTATTCAATTCTGAACAGCTCTCACGGGATGCCTGATGCTGAACTTGAGAATGAAGGCGCCGGAAGCAACAAAGGCATAGAATTTACTCTTGAGAAATCGTTTACAAGGGATTTTTACTTTCTCATAACTGCCTCGCTTTTTGAATCGAAATACAGATCCGGTGATATGCTGTGGCATGATACCTATTTTAATAACCGGTATGTGACAAACCTGATCGGAGGCAAGGACTTTCATTTCGGACGGGAAGAGAGGTCAGTTATCGGGTTAAATGCTAAGATACTGGCGCGGGGAGGATACCGATACACTCCTGTTGATTATGAGAAATCACTTATTCAGAAGAATATTGTTACAATCAGTCAGCTTCCATATCACGAGAGCCTTCCGGGTTTCTTCAGGATTGATGCCGGTATCAGCTACAGGAGAAACAATCCCAAAAGTTCCTGGATCGTTATGCTTGACATACAGAATGTTACAAACAGGAATAATGTTTTCAGAAAAAGGTATGTTTATTCTGAAGGCGAAATTACTTCGTATTATAT